>DUIU01000097.1:0-230 GCA_013330155.1 Candidatus Poseidonia sp.
CGCTGAGCTGAGATTTCATGCTCATCCATCATTTCGGCAAGTGCGGCCAATGGGTGTTTATGGAACGTTGAGACCTCTTCTTGGCCTTCATCTTCCTGAGCATCATCAGAGGCTTCCTCATCGTCATCTTCAAGGTCAAAATCCTCATTGTCGATGTCATCATCAATACTTGAATCTTCGAGGTCTACCTCTTCGGAATCATCTTCGGAATCGTCTTCTTCATCCTCTTC
>DUIU01000097.1:529-9847 GCA_013330155.1 Candidatus Poseidonia sp.
TCTTCTTCATCCTCTTCAATGGATGAGTCATCGGAGGTGATTTCGATACTTGGCGGGCCAACAACCCCATCCTCATCGACGTCTCCGTCTGTTTCTGAGTGCTCCACAGATTCCTCTCGTTCTGAACCATCGACGGTTTCCTCACCTGAAAGAATCTTGTCAAATTCATCCAAGTCGATAACACCGTTTCCGTCGGCGTCAATTTCTTCGACCAAACGGTCAACTTGGGAAGGTGGCAAATCAGCCAAATTCAAACTGAGAAGTCCGCGTTTGAGTTCTTGTGAATCGATGGTTCCGTCGTTGTTTTCATCGAACTTTTCAAACAGTTTCCGAATGTTAACGCCCGTATCTGCCACCCATTGGCGCAGAATGTCCACGACATCATCGGCGACGAACAGTACGCCACATTCAGAGCATCGAGTGGAATCCAATGGGACCAAGGCCTTGCATGCCCCACACTCCCCGAGAGCATCTTCCGATACGCCTGAAAACGATGTGCCACATTCGGGGCAAACCTCGGAATCTATTGGTATAATGGCTCGACAGGCGCCACATTCGGCCATGCCGATTGATTGTTTTTCCTCTTCTGACACATTTCCACCTACCTTCACCACGAAGAACGGCAATATAATGATTGATGGCGACTGAGATGTGGAAGGCGTAATTCCTTAGAGCGTCAATGGCACGTGAAGAACAAGGAGGGGGTACTATGGTCGGTCTGCATATCCTAGAATCATCTTCTCCGTCCTTCACCTATCAGGCTCTTGGCCCATTAATCGATGCTGCAACTGACGACGTATACTGCTATAGCCGCCTCCCTGCACGTCAACTTTTACGACATATCCCCTCCAACAAGGCAAGCATGTGGTGGATTTCGGACCATGAAAGCCCCCAATCAATTTCACCACATACGACAGAGTTCATCACCCACATCGGCCAACACGCCTCGGAAGCTACAGAATTGATGGTTGTTGAGGGATTGGACTGGCTCGTCGCCCGGTCAAATGAAACTGAGGTTCTTTCTATGCTGCAAGAACTTGACAAGTTGACTCGCTCATGGGAGTTTGACCTCATTTTCCCCGTAGATGCTCTTTCCTTTTCAACGCAATTTTGGGCCAGACTGACCTCAATCGCTCCAAAAATGGAAGGAGAAAACCCCTCAGATGGTGAACAGGAATTGAGCATTGGAGAATTTCCAATGGTTGATGAAGTGTCAGATCGATTGCCAGAACCAGAGGCGCCCACAGAAAAAATGCTTGTACATCTCGTCAACCTACCGAGAGTAGGATTCACCCATACCTTGTTGGCCAAAAGAATGCTGCAATGGAAGCGGATGGGTTTTGACCTCTCCGCACTCGAACCAGCCTTGATCATCAGTGATGTTTCAAAGTCACACGCCATCTATGAAACCGTAGAATCCGATATTATCTGCGCCATTGATTGCATCCGGCTTATGGAAGCAAATCGAGACAAATTGAGTGCTACCGAACGTGAAATGTTCAATTTTCGCCTCATGGGCATCAACAATGTTCGTGAGGCAGCGCATGAATTGGAGACCCTGCTCTCATCGAGGTAATCGCCCATATTCAGCCTCAAGCCGTGCCAACCATCCACCTTTGCGCAAAGCATCTGAAAGGAGCATCAATTCGGATGAGGTGGAACGATCGCCTGTAAGTTGAGGGGCGACGGTTCGAACCAACTCGTGTAATCCACGAACGTGATCCGATGAAGCCATGGTCGCATGTTCTAGGGCTTCACTTGCAATCAATAACTCACATGCTAGCACTTCTGAGAGCCGTTTTACTCCCGTGAGTAAGTTCCAAGCCGAGGTTGCGCCCATGCTAACATGGTCTTCTTGTCCGGCCGAGGTAGAGGTGGAAAATGCTGAACGCGGAGTGGCTTGACCGTGAAGTTCTGCCAGGGATGAGCCGGCAACGTATTGAACTATCATCAATCCTGATTCAAGGCCTGAGTTGGTGGCCAAGAAGGCAGGTAGGCCACTTCGGCCCGGATCCAATATCTGGTCCATCCTTCGTTCGGAAATTGAACCGAGTTCAAACAACGCCAAACTCATGCCATCGCAGGTTAATGCCACAATCTCGCCGTGGAAATTCCCTTGCGACACCACTTCGTGAGTCCCTGGATTTGAGGGTTCGGGGAAGATAAGAGGATTGTCAGTAGCGCTGTTGAGTTCACGCCGAATCATCTCATCGAGTCGAATAAATGATTCATGTACCGCCCCATGAACTTGCGGAGCGCATCGAAAGGAGTACGGGTCTTGTACACGGTCGCATGAAGCGTGATCGTGGAGAATGGAAGAGCCCGAGAGTATGGTTCGTAGCCGTTGAGCCACAAGCATCTGCCCTGGATGAGGGCGTGCCTCGTGAACTTCTGCCCTGGAAGGAGTCAAGCTGCACGAACGCGCATCCATCGACATGGCAAGGATGACATCGGCCAACACCAACAAATCACTGAGTTCTTGATGGGCAATGGTCGCGAACGCCGACATTTGGCTTGTGCCGTTAATCAACGACAATCCATCTTTTGCGGTCAATTCAACCGCCACCAATCCCTTGTCAAAAAGAACTTCAGAGGTTGGAGTGTTCTTCCCATCAACCAATACTTCTCCTTCACCAATGAGTGTTAAGGCGAGATGAGACAAGGGTGCTAGGTCGCCACTCGCACCGAGACTCCCGATGCGCGGGACAACAGGGTGGATGCCCTGATTCAGGTACAAAACGAGTTGCCGTATGCAATCGGGATGGATTCCCGAGTGACCTTTGCATAAGGAATTAAGTCGGACCATCATCATGGCTCGGACGGATTCCACACTCATGTTTTCACCCAAACCAGTCGCATGCGAGCGAACGAGATTGACTTGTAAATTTGCTAGATCTTCTGGCGAAATACGTTCTTTGACCAGTGCGCCAAATCCCGTGTTAATGCCGTAAACCGTTTCACCTGTCTCTACAATTCGTTGCACGACGCCCCGCGCAGCGTGGATAAGTGGCCAAGCATTCTCGGATACTTCGACGGTTGCTTGACCTCGTGCTACCATCATGACTTCTTGCGGTGAAAGGGTTGTTCCGTCCGCATAAACTACGGGGATTTTGGTCATTCTATCTCACCTCGAAGTTTTTCCAACAGTGATTGATGCACCTGTTCTGGAATCGTCACCGCCAACCGGTTGTCGGCCTCCATGGCCCGTTGAATTGCGGATACGGCACCTGGATTACGAGCCCATGCTCGCCTTGCAACACCGTTGTTGACATCCCAATGTAACATGTCCTGTAGTCGTTGTGCGGCTTGTGAACTTCCATCGAGGAGCATACCGAATCCCCCGTTGATGACTTCCCCCCAACCAACGCCTCCACCGTTGTGCAGGCTGACCCAGGTGGCACCTCTGAAGGCATCACCTATGGCATTCTGAACGGCCATATCGGCAGTGAACATGGAACCGTCTCGGATGTTGGCAGTTTCTCGGTAGGGGCTATCGGTCCCGGATACATCATGATGGTCTCGCCCCAACACCACGGGCCCTTTCAGCGTCCCGTCGGCAATGGCCTGATTCATAGCAAGGGCAATCTCTCGACGGCCAACATCGTCAGCATAGAGAATACGTGCTTGGCTCCCGACCACGAGATGGTTATCTCCTGCTTGTTCAATCCACCTGAGGTTGTCGTTGATCTGTTGGCGCACGTCATCCGTTGCACTCTCACGCATGCGGCGAAGAACGGAAGCGGCAATGGCATCGGTTTGCGCCAAATCTTCAGGCAGCCCACTGGTGCAAACCCAACGGTATGGGCCGAAGCCATAGTCAAAGCATAGCGGACCCATGATGTCTTCAACATAAGATGGGTATTTGAATGAACCATCTTCGTTCAAAACATCGGCTCCAACACGCGAGGCCTCCAACAAAAATGCATTACCATAATCCCAGAAATACATTCCATGTTCTGCCATGGCGTTGATGGCGTTGGCGTGCCTTCGAAGAGTGGCCTGTACTTCTTGTTTGAATTGTTCAGGCTCTTCAGACAACATCTGGGCACTTTCCTCGTAAGATCGGTCTGCTGGAAAGTACCCACCTTGGTACGGGTTGTGGAGGCTTGTTTGGTCACTCCCGAGGTCAACGCGTATGTTTCGTTCAACACAACGTTCCCACAATTCAACAATATTTCCCACCAATCCCACAGAGATTGATTCACCGCATTGAGCAGCTGCAACCATTTTGTCAATGGCTTCGTCAATGGATTCGGTGACGGTGGTGAGCCATCCCTGTTCATGTCGTTTGTAGGCCGCATGCGCATTGGTTTCTGCGATGATGCAAGCAGCACCAGCAATTGTAGCTGCTTTCGCTTGAGCTCCGGACATGCCGCCAAGACCGCTGGTGATGAACGTGATACCTGAGAGGTCTGAATCCTCATCGAGGCCAAGGTGGATCCGTGCGGCATTGAGGAGCGTAATGGTCGTGCCGTGTACGATACCTTGCGGACCGATGTACATGTATGAGCCCGCCGTCATTTGCCCGTATTGAGTCACACCAATGGCGTTCATTCGCTCATAGTCATCTTGGCTGGAATGGTTTGGAATGACCATGCCATTCGTTACCACAACACGCGGTGCATTGACGTGGGAAGGGAACAATCCGAGTGGGTGTCCTGAATACATGACGAGCGTTTGTTCCTCGGTCATTTCACACAGGTACTTCATAGCGAGACGGTATTGGGCCCAATTTTGGAATACGGAACCGTTTCCACCATAGGTGATGAGTTCATGTGGAAATTGGGCAACGGCAGGGTCAAGGTTGTTTTGAATCATCAGCATGATCGAGGCAGCCTGTAGGCACTGTGCAGGATAGGCACTGAGAGGGTATGCCTTCATTGAATACTCCACAGGGCGATAGCGACGCATGATGATGCGGCCATATGTATTGAGTTCATCAAGAAATTCGGCTGCCATGACCTCATGATGTTCGGAAGGAATGTACCTCAAGGCATTTTGAAGAGCCAGGACCTTTTCCTCGCTGTTGAGAATTTGCCTTCGATTGGGAGCATGGTCGACGGCTTGGTCAAGGCCCGGATGTTCAGGCAATTTGGAGGGGATGCCCTCCGCTAAAGAGGCCCGCAATCGCATCACCTCATCGTCCATGTTTCTGCACTTGGACGGATGTCTTTGAGGATTGTTCTCAAACTTGACTGGAAACGGAACGAGCATAACCTCAAAAACACCCACATGGGGCAAAGAGTTGAGCCCAGATGTCCAAGGATGAACCGATTGAAGTTGAAATGAAGGACATGGTTAGTGCTTCATCGACAAAGGAGTTCAACATCGTCCTTGGTTCTACCCTTGCAATCTCGCTTGTTTTCCTGTTCCTATCCGCGTATTTCGCAGAAACGTTGGTCAACATCGTCGTCGAAGATGAATCGGATGATACCCTTCGCGTACCTGTTTGGGAGCGCTACAAACTTCCCTATGAGACAGACGGGGATTTTGGAGTAGCTCTCGAAGTAGGGCCGTACGAAGTCCTCCAAACTGAGAATGAATGGAACTCCACTCACTATTTTGTTGAATATACGCTTCCGCTTGAGGAAGGAGGCGCTGCCCCGAACGGCCTGATTAGCCTGGCCGTGTGGAGGCCCCTCGTCGAGGAAGGCGTCAAGGTGCCAGTCATTGCAGAAAGTGGGCCATACTTCCAAGAGGCAAGTGTGGAAACGCCTTCGATTGAAGTCCCTGGTAGTTGGCTCGGCCAGATGTTCATTGACCAAATCCTTCCTCACGGGTACGCCTTTGCACAGATCTCCGTCTCAGGCACTGGCAGGAGTAACCATTGCATGGACCTCATGGGGAATGCAGAACAACTCGGCAACGATGCAGCGGTTCGGTGGTTGGGTGAACAGGAATGGTCCAACGGCGCTGTAGCCTTGATTGGAAAATCCTACGACGGCAGTACTCCGTGGCAGGCGGCTATGTTTGGCTCCGAGCACGATTATCTGAAGACCATCGTCCCCATCTCTGGGTTAATCGGTGTCAAGGAACTCATGTGGAAAAACGGTTCTGCTGAGGCACGTGCCCCGATCATGCACAATGGCGTGTATGGCTCCTACGGAATCGATGGCGATGAAGAAGATTACCAAAACCTCTGCCCGGATTACATACTTGGCCCAGGGACTGGCGTAAGTGCCTACATGTTCGGCTCGGAGGTTGCAGGGACATATTGGGAAGAGCGATATTTCCTCGACCGCGTCCTAGAGAATTACCAAGGCAGCGTTTACCTGATTCAAGGCATGCATGATTGGAACGTCGACCCTCACATGGCCGTTCCAACCATCAATCGCTTAATCGACGCTGGAATTGAGGCTCGTGGATTGTTTGGTCAATGGGACCACGATTATCCAGACCGACCCGTCCAGTTGGACGACCGTTCCGACCTCGGTGGTTACGGTGGCGAAGCGTTTCCTGAGATGATTCGATATGACTGGATGCAGGACATGTTGGAGTGGTTTGACTATTACCTCAAAGGCATCGGAGAACAACCCGGCCAGTGGATTGAAATCCAATCCAATCAAGGTTCCTGGCGCATAGAAGACCGTTATCCTGCCAATGATACAGATGCGATGGTCTTGGAACTTGGCACGAACATGACCAATATTGCAGGCACCACTACCGTCCTGCCGGATGCATCCTCTGGGCCCGTTTGGGAATCGGAACCTCTTCCCAACGACCTCTACATCGCCGGATTGCCCCGTGTGCACATTGAAGTAACAACCGCGACTCTCGGTGGGCAACTTTACGCCCTGCTGGAAGATTGTGATAACCAAAGCAATTGCATTCACCTCGGTCATGCCATCATGGATTTGAGGTATCATGCTGGAGGAGATGACATTCAAACATGGACGCCTGTGGTCCAGTCAATCAATGCCAAAATGGAATTCTTTGCGATGGATGCTGAGGTCCAAGCGGGACACGTCCTCCGCCTAACCCTTCTTTCAACAGGAGAGGATTACCTCCCCGCCAGCACCTCCTCCGTTGTATTTGTTGAAGAAGGGGCCTCCTCAACGCTCCAACTCGACATCTTCAATCCGGATAATCGCACCTATTTTACGCCGCCCGTTTGTACACACGAACGCTGCCTTCAAACCGATTGAGGCATGGATTTGGGGGCGTCTGGTTTCCACATGGAAAAGACCACTCCCGACAAGACCATGACGCTGGAAAAGAGAAGGATTCCGTTTCGAATTCCAAGGTCAGTGTTCTCCATCAGGTAGCCTGCAACGCTCGTTGATGTCGAAAAGGCAACTGAGAGGATCAACATGTCCACTGAAAAGACACGTCCGCGGACTTCGTCCTCCACCCACTGCTGCATCATTACGGTCGATAAGACCCAGTTGGCTCCACTCGCGCTGTGGGCGAAGATGACGAGAATCACCGTGGTCCAAAGCGCATATGGGACGCTGATACCGACAAGGAAATAGATCATGCCAGAAGCGACTATGAGGTAGCCAACAAGGGAGGGCCACGCCTCTTCATCCGTCAAGAAAGCCCTTGCAAGAATTGGCCCCAATCCTGTTCCAACGCCTCGAGCAAAAAAGAACAATCCGAACCCAAAGGCCGCACCAAACCCATCCACGTTAGCGCCCATCAATACGAGGTATACACCTGCGAGACCGCCGCCAGCAACGTTCCAGGATGCTTTTGCAAAGACAATTCGGAACAAAGCTGGTTGGCTACGAATTCTATTCCAACCAAACTTGATATTGCGGATGCCTGTTGAGAACAAGGGCCCCTTCATGCTCTCATCAATGCTTTGAGGCAACTTGAGGTTCACCAAGAACAAAGTTCCCACCAGGAAGGTCAAAGAATCAACGATAAAGGCTGCATTTGTCCCGTAGAATGAGACAACGATGCCCCCCAGCATGGCTCCTAAGCAGAGGGCAGTGGACCACGATGCTGCATCAAGCGCATTGGCTGTGGCCAAATCTTCTTCTGAGACCACGTTTGGGAGAGAAGCTCGTTCAGCGGTCATGTAAACGCCATGGAGGACCATCATCAATCCCGAAAGACCAATCATCCAGGCAATATCACTTGAATCATTGACCAAGAGGAAACAAAGAGCCAAGCCTGCCTGTAAGAGATTTGACACCACCATCAGCATTTTCCGATTGAATCGGTCAGCCATGAGTCCAATAAACGGCTGCAAAATAGCGAAGCCTGCCATTCGTACGGTAAATAACAAACCGAGTAAAAATTCGCTGCCAGTGTACTCCAATATGAGGAAAAACAGAGCGATGGTGTTGAACCATTCTCCAAGCATTGAGATGACAGCGGCAATCCATAACCGTCGAAAATCACGATTCTCGCGAATTAATTGGAGGTAGGTCCGGGATGCCATCACTCTTCCTCCAAATCAGAATCATCAATGGAGGAGAGGGTGCATACGATCCACTTTGAGGTCGGCGTATTCGATAATTCTGCTGTTGAATGAAGCGGAACAAGACTGTTGGCCTCGGGGAAGTAGGCAGCGAGGTTTCCTCTTGGAATCTCATAGGGGATGACGAGCCATTGGTCGGAATGCCGAGTCTCACCGCTAAAATGACTGGTAATGGATACGCTTTGTCGTGTTTTCCAGCCGCGTTCAACCATGTCATCGGCATTCATGAACAAAACTCTACGGTGGCCGTGAACGCCTCGGTAGCGGTCATGCAAGCCATAGATGGTTGTGTTGTATTGGTCATGGCTTCGCATGGTCATCAAGACATATTGGCCAGGTTCGACGGAAACATTCGGCAATTCATGGACGGTGAAATGGGCCTTGCCCGATGGCGTGGCGAAAGATTGCGAGTCTCGGGGAGGATTCGGTAAGGCGAATCCATGAGGGGTCCGAACTCTTGCATTGTAATCCTCGAATCCGTTGAGTGAACGCGCCATAAGGGATCTTATCTCATCATAATTTCCAACCAAATCCATCCATGGAAGAGGTTGGTTTCCGAGTGTAGCTTCTGCCATACGGGCGACGATCCAAGGTTCGCTTCGCAACTCCTTTGAGGCAGGAGGCAATCTTCCAACAGACCGATGAACTTGACCCATGGAATTCTCGACGGTCACGAATTGTTGACCCGATATTTGTTCATCCACCTCGGTTCGACCTAAACAAGGCAAGATGATGGCTTCTTTTCCAGTTATGAGGTGCGAGCGATTCAGTTTTGTAGACACTTGAACCGTTAGCCCGATGTTTTGGAGGGCTACCGCCGTTTTGTCTGTATCTGGGGCTGCTGAAAGGAAGTTCCCGCCCATGCAGAAGAACACATCTACCTTGCCATC
>DUIU01000097.1:10220-14124 GCA_013330155.1 Candidatus Poseidonia sp.
TCCTCCATTCGTTGCAAAAACGCCTCAGTTGGTGCTTCCCAAATGCCAACGGTTCGATCACCTTGCACGTTGGAATGGCCTCGAACAGGGCAAAATCCAGCGCCTGGCCGACCAACATGCCCGTTCAGCAGAAGCAAATTCACCACTTCTTGAATCACGCCCACGCCGTTGCGATGTTGTGTAAGCCCCATGGCCCAGCATGCAATGGTTGCAGAAGATTTTGCCAACATGGCTCCTGCCTCTTTGATTTGAGATGCAGTGAGGCCTGAATCAGCGACGATAGAATCCCATTCAATGGTTTCAACGTGCTGAATCATCGCTTCGAAACCTTCGGTTTTTTGGTCAATGAACGTCTGGTCAATGGCTCCAGAATCCAATTGATGTTTGATCAATCCTTTCATCAAAGCAGCATCTCCGCCAATCCTTACTGGCAAATGGATGTCAGCAAGTGTTGTTGTTTTCATGTTTCCTTTCATGTAATCTTGTGGATGTTTGAAGCGAGTTAACCCTGCTTCGGGAAGAGGATTGATGTGAATGATGCGCGAGCCCCGTTCTTTTGCATCCCGTAGTGCTGTAAGCATTCGAGGATGGTTGGTCCCGGGGTTCTGACCGATGACCATGATGACATCAGCATGGTTGAAATCTTCGAGTGAAACGGTGCCTTTGCCAATTCCAATGGTCTTTCCTAGGCCTTTACCACTTGATTCATGACACATGTTCGAACAATCTGGCATGTTGTTGGTTCCGTAAGCGCGAACAAAGGCTTGGTAGAGAAACGCTGCTTCGTTGCTTGTTCTACCCGAGGTGTAGAACACCGACCGATCAGGAGAGACTGTGTTCTTCAAGTGATTCGAGATGCGGTCAAAGGCTTCATCCCACGTTATTTCGACATAATGGTTGGAGCCTTCTTCAAGAAGAACAGGCGATGCGATTCGTCCAGAACTGTTGAGTTGGTAATCACTCATCTCAGCAAGTTCTTGAACAGAATGTTTTGCGAAAAAATTCGGAGATACGTTGGCCTTCATCGCCTCATCAGCCACAGCCTTGGCGCCATTTTCACAGAATTCAAACGCCGTTCGATGTTCAGGGTCCGGCCAAGCGCAACCCGGGCAATCAAAACCTTCCTTTTGATTGACCATGCGTAGGGTTCGTGCCGTTTTGACAACTCCCATTTTCTTGAGGCCATGCATCAGCGATGATGTGACTGCTGGAATGCCAGCGGCCTTCGTTTTTGGCGTGGTCAGTTTGAGGGGAGTGCGGTCCTCTGGCGTTCGTGCTCTTGGTTCACCCCTCATTGCCCATCCCTGTGCTGGTCGAACGAACCGCCCTTCTCAATGCTTGCGCTCAAACCGTCCATCAACGGGCCCAATTACAACGGCTTTTCCGTCCCTCACGAAGGAAACAAGCGTGATGTTCGTCCACCGGGCTGCATCGGCAGCAAGACTTGATGCTGCACCAAATGAGGCGATAATTGGCGTACCCATTGTAGCAGCTTTGGCTACGATGTCCCACCCACATCGTCCGGAAAGCAGTAGAGCAAGGGGTGTTTTTTTACTCGCTTTGCTCCAAAGGCCGTAGACTTTGTCGACTGCATTGTGTCGCCCGATGTCTTCACGAACAAGCAAGGAGGCCTCGTCGTTGACCAACAAGCCTGCAGCATGCATGCCGCCGGTCTCCGTGAAGTCTTTTTGGTGAGTACGCATTTCGTACAGCGCATTGATGACAACATCGAGGCTAACTTGTTCCTCGGGTGACCTCACTGACGGCATCTGTTGAATCAACGAAGAGAGATTGCTTTGATCACACGCGCCACAGGATGATGTCACAATGGACGTTCGCGGTTCAATCTGAGGTTTTCGTGAAGTCTGAAGTTCGGCGACCAGTTCTCCGGATTCTTGGGTTTGCGATACCTCATCTTGTCCTTCGTGTTGCAGGCCATATTCGGTTGCTAAATGTCCGATAACAAGGTCATCCACATGCTCGGGCGAGGCCAAAAGTGAGGATACGGGCTTGCCGTTCACACGCAGGTGGACCAAGGTTTCTGCCGCAATGGATTCGTTGACCACGGTCCAAGCATCTTCATCGTATCGATGGACATGAACTTCGTTGACATTCTTCATTGGAGGCCCTCACGGTCAATGTCGAAGAACTCGAATTGGAGATCCACTAATTCTGCGCTTGAAGTTGCTCCCGCATACGCATCAAGTGGTTCTTGGTTCAGTTCAAAAAATCGCTCCCCCCAACGGAAGGCTCCGAGCACCTCTCGCGCTTGTTCATGCCGGCCGATGAGGTAGAGGATGGTTGCAAGCGCTTCCGCCGTGGTTAGCCTCCCAGGTTTTCCCCAGTTCACCGGGTTTGCTGCAAGAAGAAGTGGAAGCATTCGTGGCTCCAATCGAGTTCTCTTCATCACCGACGAAACCGATTCCTCAATGTGAGCCCAACTGCAATCCAATCCAACCAAAGCACCGTGGCGCTCAGTCAGCAAATGGTGGTCTTCTGGCCCAAACACCTTGCCGCACAGGGGTTCGAGGATGATGCCTCTTTTTGGAAGCGTTCGTATCGATTTGTGCAAGCGCATGTCCCCGCGCTTTGAGGCCAAGACGGCTGTGTTTTTCTTTGGGTCATCCTGAGCAAGCCAAAGAGCATGAACCTGAATCGGTTTCAAGTCATCACATCACAAGTCATTGAGGTAGTCGCCGAAGGTCATTCCTCGCGCTGGCCCTGAGTTCATCTGTCGGGTCTCGTTCGCTGAACGCTCAACCATGAGGGTGATGTTGAGGGTACGTTCGAATTTTGTGATGACGGCATCCGTCGGTCGCTTGCCTGACTCTGCGGCCTTGACAATGTTGACGGTTTCTGCAATCCTTTTGGCGAGTTCTTGCTGACTCCATTGTCGAGCGCCACGAGCCTGGGATATACGGCGATGAAAGTCATCGGCCAACTCTTTGGAGGAACGGGTCATGATGTTGTTTTTCTTCCTGCGTGGTGATGGGGGTCGAGCGATGTTGCGTGCTCTTTGGAGACCCGGTGCTTCGCTCTTCGGAGCAAGGTTCATCTTTCCAATGCAACGGTCGCACGCAGCAACTTCTGTCTTCCCAGTGCGGACGCGTTTAACCGTCACCTTGACAGCCCCACAAAGTTCACATTCGCCCATAAATTTCATTCCATCGTTACGCTCTTTGAACCCTTTGGATGGGCACGTGTGAATCAATACAAGGCAATTTCTTAAGAAGGCTCGCCAATTCGGTTAATTGGTTATCATGGGAACAGATGTGGAAAGAACCGATGGTAATCTACCAAACACCGCCGAAGAAGACCTCCGTAGCCTCGAGGAATCCTATGCAGAACTACGGGATGAAACGCAACAACTCATTAACGAGCGAACCACGCTCGAAGCCGAAATGAGAACTCTACGAAAAAGAATAGAGCGTCTTGATGAAAACGTCAACTTGCTGAAGATGCCTCCCTTGATCGTAGGTCACATTCAGGACATTTTAGACCATGAACGAGCCATCGTACGGTCCTCGAACGGGACCGTCTTTCAAGTGTCATTGAATCAACGATTGGATCCAGAAATGCTGAAACCGGGGACGCGTGTTGCCCTCAACCAAGACAGCCTCTCAGTCGTGGAGTTGTTGACAGAAGCATGGGACCCGATGGTCAGTGGGGCTGAAATGGTTGAGAAGCCAGACATCAGTTACCAAGACGTGGCTGGTCTGGACGAACAGGTTGAATCGGTTCGTGAGGCCATTGAACTCCCACTCGTGAAGCCGGAATTGTTTGAAAAAGTCGGAATCGTTCCACCAAAAGGCGTCCTCCTTGTTGGGCCGCCCGGTTGCGGAAAGACGCTTCTCGCTAAAGCCGTGGCCAATCACACCAATGCTACATTCATCCGAATGGTTGG
>DUIU01000053.1:0-1338 GCA_013330155.1 Candidatus Poseidonia sp.
ACCGCTCTACCAGGGCAAAGATGCTCTGGTTGCCGGGCGCATCCGCATCGCTATGCTGATGGGTTTGCTGAGTTTTATCCTGGCGAGTGTTCTTTGATCAGTCGAGGGCCATGAATTCGCCCATAGCGTCCCATGCCCCTTCATTGATGAGGTAGGTCATGAGGGACATCTGTGCCCACATTCGGTTCTCGGCTTGGTCAAACACGATGCTTTGCTTGTGGTCCATGACCCAATCGGTTACCTCATCACCGCGATGAGCTGGAAGGCAATGCATGAAGGACCATTTGTCGTCCATGTGGTTGACCATGGCTTCGTTGACTTGGTAGCCCTCAAAGGCAGCCATCTTGTCGGTCATGTGTTCTTCTCCCATTGATATGAACACGTCGGTGTAGACGACATGGGCTCCTGAGACTGCTTCAACCGGGTCGGTGGTGTGCATGACGCTGCTGCCGTTGGCTTCAGCGAGGGCTTTGGTGCGTTCGACCACACCTTCGTCCGGTTCGTATCCTTCCGGGCAGGCGTACCGCACATCAATGCCCAGCATGGCGCAGGCCAACATAAGGTCGTGCAGCACGTTGTTTCCATCGCCGACCCATGCAACCGTTAGGTCCTCGGTATCGTCGTGATGTTCGATGACCGTCATCAAATCAGCAGCTGCTTGACATGGATGGTGTTTGGCGGAGAGGGCATTGATGACCGGGACCTCAGCATGCTTGGCCAATTCCTCAACGTCTTCGTGAGCAAAACATCGGTAGGTCATTCCCCCGAGGAACCTTGAGAGAACTTGTGATGTGTCGCCAATGGTTTCTGATTTACCCAACTGGATATCGTTTTTGAGAAGCGTGAGGGCGCTTCCGCCGAGGCGCTGAATTCCGACCTCAAAGGACACACGAGTTCTTGTTGAGGGTTTCTCGTAGATCGAGCCAATCGCCAAGGTGTCCAACGGTAGAAAGTTGAGAGCGACTTCATCCCCTTGCTTCCAAAGACGTTTGAATTCAATCGCCCATTTCAAAATGCGCTCAAAATCATCGGAAACATCGTCAATGGCCAAGAGGTGATTTACCATGGCCTTTCTACTGCAAGGCGGCTTCTAAGCGTTGTGCGCTCAATTCTTTTCATGCTCAATGTCCGCAGCAAATCCATCGCGGGCATCGCTCATGCCACCGAAGAGGGCTTGTGCAAAGGTCAAGATGTCAGCCAGTCCTTCTTCAAGTTCAGAGGAAAGCGGCGTCAAACCCGGGGCTTGGGAAAATTCCTGCATCATTCGGAGCTGATTGATGGCAAACTCCGTGCGTTGACCACCGGCTTCGTCGTAAAGAGCGAGTTCAAGGATTTCCA
>DUIU01000053.1:1734-2087 GCA_013330155.1 Candidatus Poseidonia sp.
AACTCCACGATGGACGACAAGAGCATTTGGGAAACAAATCCAGAGGGGGAGCGAGAGAGCATGGGGTCAAAGAGGTAAATGATGGCTGATTGCTCACGACCCAAGGTCTCAATCAGGTGGTTGCTCGCTTCTCGGAAAGCAAAGAGTTCGACTTGTCCAGGCGTGTCGACGATCATCATTTCTCCCGAGAGGGTGTGGAGTTGGTCGGCGACGTCACCGGCTTGTGCGGCCAACAAGTCTGCGGCTAGAATTTGAGCACCGTTCGGTCCGAGGTCGTATTCATCCATGACTTCGGTTAGCGAGATGAGGTCGCGAACGTCAAATTCGGCGTCATAATGCACCCGTTCTGCCCC
>DUIU01000053.1:2419-2787 GCA_013330155.1 Candidatus Poseidonia sp.
ACTTCTGTTTCGAGGAAACGAGACCAGCGCTGAAATGAAGTCACAAGCGAAGATTTTCCTGCACCGGCCGTTCCGACCACAAAGAGCACAGGGGGAGAACTGTTGTCCATTCCGACCATGCCTCTCGGTTCTGCCGACCCTACAAGAAACCTCCTTTGATTTCCAATCATATCGTTAGAGGCGGCGTCTGGCTACAAACCCAACCGTGGAGAATGGTTATGTGCTCAACATGTGTCCAACAACCCGTCGCACCCGAGCGATGCTGAGGAATTTACGATGAGCGATGAAAAACCACCCATGCCTCCCGGACTACCGCCAATGCCGCCAATGCCACCCACCGATGCACCTCCAGCACCCCCTGAGATGCC
>DUIU01000244.1 GCA_013330155.1 Candidatus Poseidonia sp.
AGCAACGGCCAGTTTGGTGATGTCTTCCCAGAGGAATCCACGCAATGGAGCGACACGGACCGAGACGGCTACGGAGACAACCCAGACGGGTTCAAACCGGACAGCTGTCCAACCGTCAACGCCTTCTCCAGCATCGACCGATACGGATGTCCCGACAGCGACCTCGATGGACGTTCCAACCCCGATGAAAATTGGACCATAACGGACGGCGCCGATGCCCTTCCAAACAACCCATCGCAATGGCTCGACGGCGATGGAGATGGCTACGGCGATGCTTCTGATGGCCAAAGCCCCGATGCATGTCCGTGGGAGTTTGGAACCTCAACCAAAGCCGTTCAAGCGGATTTGAACAGCACAAATGGCTACATTTCAGTTCCATCGTTTGGTTGCCTCGATGAGGACGGCGACGGATGGGTTGACCGAACGGAATCACCGCTCATGGACATCGACCCGAACGAACATTTTGATGGCGATGGGGACGGAGTGGGTTCAAATTCAGACTACGACGACACCAAGGGTTTCATTCAAACCGAACAAGACCACTGCCTCAATGATAAAAACGACACCTCAGAGGCTTGCATGGGATGGAATAACCCTGCCTACCAAGCCTACGTCAACACGGTAGAAGAGGGCAACCTGGTGCTTGGGTACAATGCTTGGAGCACCTCAGAGAATGAGGACAAGAGTGGAAGCAGCGATGCCATGGTTGACGAAGACACCCTCAATCAGGTGATCATCGTTGGGCTTGTGGCCTTCGCTGGACTCACAGCCCTCATCTTGGGAGTTGCGTTCATTGTGAACCGACGAAAGACGGCTGCAACCACCAAAGAATACGGTGGCGTTCGACCGGGAGCTTCAACCAATGCCTCTCTTGAAGCCCTTGAAGGGCGAGGGGGCCTCTCTGCTGATGGAGGCATCATTTCCGATGCATCATGGGATGACGACGTGGACCAACTCAACTTTGAACAAGAAGAGGCCGAAGGCTTCGATGACATGGCCATCAAGAGCGACGATTCCACCAAGGAGGCCGATTCAATGACCTACGAAGAAGAGAGCATCGAAGCGATTGCTGGCGTTGGTGCAGAACCTGCTGCCACACCTGCTTCCGAAGCCACACCGGCCGAAAGCGCTGAGATGCCAAACGAGGCCCCCCCTCTTCCAGAAGGCGGGTTGCCCGATGGATGGACCTTGGACCAATGGCGTTGGTACGGCCATGAATGGCTGGC
This sequence comes from Candidatus Poseidonia sp., assembly GCA_013330155.1. Classification (GTDB taxonomy): domain Archaea; phylum Thermoplasmatota; class Poseidoniia; order Poseidoniales; family Poseidoniaceae; genus Poseidonia; species Poseidonia sp8339u. The sequence goes on from DUIU01000244.1 coordinate 1,227, forward strand.
CAAGTACGGAAAGAATTAGAGCCAAACGATGGGCAAACTCGCCTTTAGGGCGCCAAGTTCCTGACCGCTGTACAAGGGCTTTCCATCCACTTTGCAGGTGTCCATGACCAACCAAAGAAAGCCGTTCCAAGCCATGGAGTCGGCAAACAACTCAACGTTCCCTTGAACGGCTGCCAAAAGCAAACGTGACTGGTCCGTCTCGTCACTGCACAAGGCCTTCACAAGGTCCTTTGCCCGGAAACGATAGGCAGGAGGGCGCCAAGACATCATCGGAAATCAAACCTGGAACGGGGCAAGGTTGAGGCGTTCGGCGAGGTGTTCAACATCCACGTCAACCGCTTGCTTCATTCGGTCTCGAAGGGTGTCAATTTCACCTTTCATCTTGAGCATTTTATGGGTTCGAATCATCTCCCCTAAGAGATCGTTGACGCTGCGATGACCACCTGTCGTGCGTAGGGTGTTCAATTGTCGGCGAATCTCATAACTCACGCTTACGGAAGTCATCCCTTCTGCTGTCATGTGCTAACCCAGTTGGTGTTGGGTCTCGGCCCATACTTAACCCATGCGAAAGGTTTCAGGGTTTGGGAGGCCGTTTTGAGAGGATGGCCGTTCCCTCAAGGGTCAGCGAATGGTTCGTTCTCGTCTCAATCGGGATTCTTCAACCACGCCAAACTCCCGTCGGACTTCTTGGACGCGTTGATGCACTTCCTTCGCTAGGGTCCAGTATTCCAAGCTACCTGCGCCCGCTCCAGAATTGGTTGGCTTGTTCAAAATGACCGTTGGGGCACCGCTCCACGGAGCTTCGGCCACCTTGGCCAAGCGTCGAACCGTGGTGTTGAACAGTTTATTCGGCATTTTCTTGTTGACTTGGTCGCAGACGTAGGTGCTCAACTTTGAGCGGCCGTCAACCATGGTCATGACGATGCCGAAAATTTTCAAGTTTCGATTGATTCGTCGTTGAATCATCTTAATTGAGTTCATCAACATGCTGAAACCTTCAAGCGCGTAATATTCCGCTTGCACCGGCACCATCACCCAATTTGCGGCGCACATGGCATTGATGGACAGAAGCCCCAATGAGGGAGGGGTGTCAATAATGATGTAATCAAAATCATCCATGATGGGGAGGAGGGCTTCCTGCAAGCGGGTTTCGCGACCAATCTTGTGGCTCAACTCAATCTCTGCACCCGAGAGATGAATGTCGCTGGGAAGAATCCACAAATGCCCGGCATCAATGGTTTCTGGAACTTTCTTTCCTCCATTTCGGTTGCTCCAGGCCTCTCGCATGGCTTTGGTAATTTCACTTGGCGGAATGAGGTATTCCTCCATGAGTGGGAGTTCTTCACCTGAATCATTGGTCAGAAGGTCGTACACCGTCTTCTTGATTTTTTTCTTTTCGAGACCGAAAGATGTGGCGCAGTTGCCTTGTGGGTCAAGGTCGATGAGAAGGACCTTAGCGGGGGGAAGCCCTTGACGGCGGGAACCCTTGGCCAGCGCTGCGGCAACGTTGACCGCCGTGGTGGTCTTGGCGCAACCGCCTTTTTGGTTCGCAACAGCGATGACCATCTTGTAGGGGTTCATGGTGGCAAGCCTCCGGCATACTCAGCAGAGATGACCTCCCCTTTCAATGCAGGCATCATAGACCCATGCATCAGGCAGGTTGAATCACTGGGACGGGGACTTCGGACAGAATCTTCCGCACGATGTGCATGCCAGTGATCCCTCGAATCTTGGCTTCAGGTTTCATGTTAATGCGGTGCGAGATGATTTGGAGGGCGATGCCCTTGATGTCATCGGGAATCACATAATTGCGCCCAGCGACGGCCGCTGCCGCACGCCCGGTCTTGAACAGGGCTTGGCTGGCACGCGGGGAGGCACCGTTGATGACACGGTGATCCTCACGGGTGCGCTGAACGATTTCAATGATGTAAGAGAGGATGGCAGGGTCGACATGGACGGTTTCCAGCGCTTTTTGCATGGCGACCACTTTCTTTGGGGAGGTCACCTGTTCAACGACGTGTTCGTCCTGTCCCCTCAGTTTTCGGCGTGCGAGGATGGCTTTCTCCTCGGCGCGGTCGGGATAGCCCATGCTCATCTTCATGAGGAAACGGTCCATTTGAGCCTCTGGAAGCGGATAGGTACCTTCCTGCTCAATCGGGTTTTGCGTAGCAATAACGACGAACGGTGCCGGCAATTTGTGAGTGATTCCTTCAATGGTCACCTGCTTCTCTTCCATCGCTTCAAGCAAAGCAGCTTGCGTCTTAGGAGGAGCACGGTTGATTTCGTCAGCGAGGAGGATGTTGGAGAACAAGGGGCCAGCTCGGAGTTTGAATTCTCCAGCCTTTTGGTCGTACATGTAGGTCCCCATAATGTCTGAAGGAAGCAAGTCGGGTGTGAATTGAACACGCTTGAACTTGCATCCAAGAGCACGGGCGAAGGTGTTGGCAAGCAACGTCTTGGCCAATCCAGGGAAGTCTTCAAGCAGCATGTTACCGTTGGACAAAATACCAACGGTTACCCGACGAAGATTCTCATTCTTCCCAATGATAACCTTGCTGACTTCATTCATCAGGCTGTTGGAAATAGCAGAAACGGTCGCAATCAGATCTTGGGTGCGAGCGCCACCGGCGCCTCCTTGCATACTTGCTTCCATGAAAACACCTCGTTCGCAAGAAGAATGTCTGCTCATATCTTATTTGAATGTGTG
>DUIU01000160.1 GCA_013330155.1 Candidatus Poseidonia sp.
GTGGAGGGAGTAGGGAGTAAGCCCCTTTCTGTTCCCTTTCGGTGACCGCATTCAACTGTGCATCCTACCTGTCCCTCGTCGTGCTGAGTCAACGGGACGGTTTGGACTTGCTCCGGCGGGGTAGCTCGTCTCATCGACAACAAGGCAACCTCGGTCTTTCAACGTCATTGTACACACCTTGCATCGTTCGTTTCTGCAGCCTGAACCCAATCATTTCTGTTTGCTTCCTTGTGGTAGCCGCCTGCACTGTGGAGAGGGGACTTTCCTCAGAGTCGAACTCTGTCAGCGGTCCTCCTACTCCCTCCGACCGTTGGTGTGTAGGCTTGACATTTCAATGCGACCCCTCGATCAGGAAGTCTCACTGGTAGGGATTTTCCCCAGGCGAACGTGCTTGTTCTCCATCTCCGTAAGGCCCTGAAGTCGGGGCAGGAGTCGGAATTTTTGCTACGTTCTTTGCTGGTGATTGACCCGGCCTAACGGATGGAGGCACCTCTCTACGCAATCCGATGACCAAAAGAGCAACAAGACCTGCAGTGAGTAAGCCGACCACGACGAGGAGAGCCGGATTCACGGTGCTGATGGTTCCAAGGACCCCGTCTGAACGGGGTTCATCGACGAGGACCGTGTTTGATTGCGAATTTGGTCCGTTCACGATGCTGAGTTCCAGCCATTGAGAACCATCACGCCCAGGCTTCCAGAGGTACTGGTAGATGAGTTGTTCACCGGTTTGGATTTCCACCGCTCTGGCATCGAGACGGGTGCGAGCTCCGCTTGATTCAACTTGTTCCAAGACAAGGTTGGCTTCTCCATCAGCCAAACCGTTGTTGGAGATAAGCGCAGAGACTTCGATGAGATCGCCTTGGTGAATGTCGCTGGACGGCTTCATTTCGATGTCGGAAATCGTGTACAAGGGGACTCGTTGTTCCAAGTTCCAAACGCGAAGTGGAGCATCGATGTCGTTGAACACGGCATCAATGGAAAGGCCGGCTTCGTCATCACCAGTGACCCATATGCGCAACTCGACCGCCTTGGTTCTGAATGCTGGAATCATAAGTTCATCCAAATCAATTGAACACCGCACGGGAATGGAATCTCCGTTCTTTCGCTCTCCAAGGATTTCCAAGGGGACACTGCCGTTGTCAAAGACGTAGGAGTTGAGACCAAGCCCCGCCTCATTGAGGGACCAGTGCAACCGAAGGGTGTTCTCATCCAATTGTGCATTTTCATTAAGGCGCAATTCAAACTGCAGGTCTTTCCATTCCTCTTCCACCAACATGGAGTTGAATCCGGGGCGGTCAACAGCCGCCACGCGTGGCGCCTCGTTATCAACAATAAACCAAACAAAGGCCGAATCATCGCCTCTATAGACTGCACCATTCGGCGCATCCATTAAGTCCCCATACAGCCCATAGGTTCCATCCACCAACGGGGCAATCATTGAACCAGAAAAGGTCCCATTGACCACAGAGGCTTCAAGTTCGTTCTCCCCCAACGTCAATTCAACATCGAGGGGCTGAACCGGAGAGGCCCCCGTCCGATACCAAACCACATCGCCCTGAACATCGAAACTCGTCCGAGGCTGAACCCAATATCCGAGTGAATTCACCTCTTCGCCTTCGATGATAATTTCAACGGACTCTGGATCAATGGACAACTCACCGGAGAAGCGCCATTCCAGCGGCTCCAACATGAAACTGTTCGATTGACCCGATTGGTCAAGTAGGCCAATCTGAGGAATCCTTGAAACCGAAGTGTCGGGGTCATAGCCCCACTCAATGAAGAAATTAACCACGAACTCACCGTTTCTAGAAAAGAGGTCTGTGGCATCTGCAGGAACCAGGTCGCACGACTCGACCTCAACATAAGCGTCGGATGAGATGCAAACGCCAGTGCTTTGATTCCAATGAATGGGAGCTGGATGAGCAGTGTTCGTGGCCAAGTCCAATTCAATTTCTGCAAGGTCGAAGATGCCGTTTGGTTCCCAGACTGGAACGCGAATCTCGTAGGAGTCATGAGGATGGAACCACGGTGAAACACGGCCATCCGACCAACCGAGGGACGATGCACCGAGTGAAGGGGCACCATTTGCGTTCATTTGAACATGGAACATTGGCTCAGCAAAACTACCGCCGCCTTCCATGACATGGCCTGCACTGTCAGCAACCTCAATCCACCCAACGAAGTAATCACCTTCGGAGGCTTGTGAGGTGTCGAGTGTAGCATGGTAGTCCCCCATGAGCAACGTAAGGTTTTCAGGGAGTTGCAAATCGCCAACAACAACTTCGCTGACGTCAACCACACCGTTTCCGTTGGCATCGTTCACCCATGACCGCCAGTGGTGGAGTTGAGCATGTGTTGGGAGGTGTGGCCGGTCTGCTACGGTGAAACTGAGTGTCGTTCGAGGGGCGACGTCCTGACTGTCAAAGCGTTCAACCGAACGACTCATCAGCGAGGGTGGAACGTTGTCAAAGAGGAAATTCAAGGAAAGTGGCTGGCTACTCACGACATCCTGACCACGAAGCGGGACGACTTCAATGCCTAAATTCAACGATGTTCGCCCAGTCGGGGTAGTGTAGGGAAACAAGGCAACGCCGTTGTCCAAGATGGTGGTGGTGGCGTATTCGTTGCCATCCACCAAAAAGCGAACCAAAGCTTGTCCAGAGCGAGGGACCCCTTCGGTTGTGTTTTCGAATCCAAGCACCACTTCCAGGTGGACCACCTCACCGGCACGCATGTATGGGTAATCTGCCGCTGAACGGATTCCTTCAGAGGAGAGAACTGCCCAAGATTTCACCTCAATGTCATTTTCAACACCGAGAGCATGACCCAAACCAAACACCTTGGAAACAGGTAGGAGAGGTCCGGATGAAGAGATGAGGCTAACCGATAGGGTCGCTGAAGGCTCATCGTCCCAACCATCAGGGAACCTGAAGTGATGTTGGATTTCAAGGAATTGACCGGAGCCAACGGCAGAAATAGAGCCCGATTGACCTTCGTCAAACCACAACAACGCCGTACCTGAAGCCGAGCACGCCGCAATGGAGGATGAGGTGATGGGCAGCGAAGCGATTGGACATTGGAGTTTGGATTGTTGCTGGGAACCCGAGAGGTGGAGTTCAACCAACCATCCCGACTGTGTGGCATGCGTGAGCGCATCGGTGATGCCAAGCGGTGAGAAATCAAACGTTGCGAGCGATTCAATCCAATCGATTCCGGGCACGAGGGTATCGGTGACATTGGACACTTCAAGTTCAAGCGCCTTCACCGATGCTTGGGAATCAATGTCCATGACGGTCAAGTACACCGAACCTGTTGCATCCATGCGAACTGGCAGGTTCACGGTTCGCTCACCAAGAACGGGTATGGTGGAGGAAAGGGCGTGGTTCAGCCCTAACACAAGTGGATGGCCTGCGTTGAGGGAAAGGCTGAGATTGGAATCGTACGGCGCAAAAACGCCACCAAACAGAAGATTACCCGTTGAAAGCGAGGACCCAATGCGCACTTCCACCGTAGCCATGGGGAGCCCCACTGGTCCGTTTTGGCCGTTGGTTTGGGCGAGAGCATTGTTGAGCGTGTTCAATTCACTGGACGTCAAGGAGACCACAGAAAGGTCGTTGATGTTGGGAAGGTTTCGACTGAGGATGTCTTGCCCGTCAACCGCCATGGCCATGAACGGGCTTGCTATATTGCCTGAAGGCGAGGACATTGCGAATGAAAAATCATGGACGCCCTTTGTCGGCACGGCGATTTCAAGGGAAGCAGTGTTCGCTGGTGCAATTGACTTCAAGACCCAATCATCGTCGGTGATCAAGGCATTTTGCAATCCAAAGATTCCATTGCCTGGACGGTCGAGTGACCACTCGTTGGCACCGTCCAGCCCAACATCAAGCCGAAGACCATCCGGGACGGAGGTTCGGACCAGCTCCGCTTCAAAGGAATTCCAAGTGAATGTGCCTCCACCGTTTGCGTTGATCATTCGGAACTGGACCATGTAGCCAGGTTGTTCAAGTTGGTCGCGTTCAGTAGCGTTCACATCAATCCAAGAATCGCCTCCATCAATGCTGTACTGGAGTTGGCCAGCCCCGGATTGGTCGCTGTTAACATCAACGGCAGAAAATCCCCCACGAACATGGTACACATCGGACAACACCGTCCCGGAACTTGTGATGGCCCCATTTGACCAACTCCCTCCTTGGATTGACCAACCCTCATCGGTTGGGTCGGTATCGAATGATTTTTCGAGATGCCCATTCAACGACCAACTCCTTATTTCCGAAGTACCGCCTCCAGCCGCTTCTTTCATGTGTACCTTGAAACGCAATAGAGGATAATCCGCTGAATTGATCATGCCCAAATCAGCCCACGTTGTGGTGATGCGTTGGAATCCTGGGACTGGAGCGTTTGTGGTTGCATCAAGGATTTGCCACTCAAACTCCGAGCCAGGATAGACAAGAGCGTCCATGTGAAGGAGTCCATGCATGAGGTTTTCTCCACGCCCGAGCAATGACGGGCCAAAAACATCTGAAGTCCAGTTTCCTTCACCACTACCCGAGCCACCTTGCGGCGTGATGACGATGTCATCGACCCATGCTGTATCTGAACCAGAATTGACGCTTCCATCTTTGGTGTATTTCCAGGTCAACGTCTGAGCATTAGCGGGAATGGAGAAGGCTTGCTGCCCATTGTTCACCGTTCCGGACCAGCGGTAATTGTATCCGGAATTCCTCGTGCAAGCCGTGTTATCAATGCAAAAGAGAAGGTAATCAAAACTGCCTTCGGAAGATACGCTGTATCGGAAAGTACCGGTAGCGGCTGGAACTTGAGAAACGTCCAACGTCATACGAGACTCTTGGTTGTGGCTGATGGTTCCCGCTTTGGCGAGTTGTGCCCCGCCAAGGCGTGTGTCAGCACGAATGGCCCAGTTTGAAGTTCCAGAAAGACTCCAGTCAGGCGGCCCTAACGTACCCGATTCGAAATCATAACTCCAATCTTGAGGTAATATTTGGAGTGAGGATTTGTTTACATCCATCCCGTCATAGAGTGCATTGACATCAAAATCTCCTACATCAGACAGATGACTGGCCATGGAATTGCCCAAGGTTCCGGCTTCGATATCAACATCCAACGACTTGATTGAATGACCGTCGGGTACTTTGAATTCCACGCGCTGATTGGCACCATCAGGCCAAGAACCAATCGTTAGTTTCTGGGCTTGCCCGAGAGGCGATGTATCCATTTCGGTAGGCATCTCGGTCAAAGGAGCAGCCTCGTGGTGTGTTGGCGGAACCAACGAGAGGACGAAAAGGAGAACCAAGCCAAGCGCCAACATGGATGCGCGACCGCGTTGGCTCATGGTTCACCACGCTCGCTTCAAGGTCTAAAGGGTTGGGACTTTCGGTCATGAACGAATTTAACCGAAAGTCCATAGATGGCGAACTTGAGGAAACCACATGGATGTTGAAGCCTTGAAAGAGGAAGCAGGAATTGCGGCGTGCAAATACGTCGTTGAAGGCATGAACGTCGGTCTTGGAACAGGCTCGACCGTGAAATACACGATTCTGGAGTTAGGCCGCCGTGTTCGCGAGGAAGGGTTGACCATTGTGGGAGTCCCTACCTCAATTGCAACACGTGATTTAGCCCAAGAGGTTGGTATTCCACTCGCCGAACTCGACGACCTCGATGGGCTTGACGTCGTGATAGATGGGACCGATGAATTCGACCCATCCTTCCAGTTGATCAAAGGCGGAGGGGCTGCACTGCTGCGTGAGAAAGTGGTCGCACAAGCCTCGAAAAGAATGGTGGTTGTAGCCGATGACCGCAAACAGGTGGCAACCCTTGGAGCCTTTCCTCTCCCCATCGAGGTCACGCCCTTTTCATTCAATACAACAAGACAAGCGATTGAATCCGTTCTCGGATGCAATGTGAGCATGCGAATGGATGGAGATGGAATGTTGAAGACCGACAATGGGAATTACATCGCTGATGCCCACACCGGACCATCCATTGCCGATCCTGAGATGACCGAACAGCGTTTACTTGCTCTTGCGGGAGTGGTTCAAGTCGGCTTGTTCAACAACATGTGCAACGTGGTCGTCATGGCCTCCGACGGGGGAGTTTCCGTCCTGACCAAGGACGATTGAACCTTTTCCAAAAGCCCGATGCATCAAGCATTAAATAGACGCGGCAAAAGGCGAGTTTGGGCCTGTAGCTTAGTCAGGTAGAGCGACGGACTCTTAATCCGTCGGTCGCGGGTTCGAACCCCGTCAGGCCCGCCATCATTCTCCCTTCCATTTACCCCGAACCGCATCGGGAGAAACCGGCCCAAAATTGTGGGAATCTTCGCTAGCGAGTGGGTCTGGATTGTCCCCCACAAGGAAGAGACGCCCGTCGGTTTCAACTCGATGGATGCGTTTGACGACAAGAACGTCAGCCTTGAATGGGTGAGTGGCGAGAACAATGTCGCCTTCCTTGAGTGCTGTCTTTTTTACAGACGTGAAAGCAACAAGGTCATCGTTGGAAAAGGTTGGCCACATGCTATCACCTTGGATGCGGACATCCATGGTGTTGCTCATTGTACTCCCTCAGGATGCTCGGGTCCAGGGAACATCTCGGCCCTTGGCAGACCAGAACATCTGGTGGATGGCCTCACAGGCATCCATCAATTCTTGAGCATGACCGGCAGAGACTTCCACCTTGCAGGCCGAGCAAAGTTTTGCTGCGTGCCAAAACGTGTCGTGAAGGTCTGGAATGGATTCGAGGTGTTGAGGTTTGAAGAAATCCGTCCACAAGACAAGAAGTTCATCTTTGCACTTCTGGGCTTCCTCTTCCTTGACAAGTGCATATCGGGACATGGTGTTCATGTAAGCAGCCATAGCAGCGGAATCACTTGTATCTGGACAGGACATGGCAAGCATCTTCTTGGTC
>DUIU01000241.1:0-6678 GCA_013330155.1 Candidatus Poseidonia sp.
AGTCTCCTATGCGGTTGAGAACGACGTCCCAGTTATGTTTGTCACCGAGGACACGACCCGTTCAAATCCAGAAGATGTGAAGATGATTTATCACCGAGCGATGGAACTTGGTGTTCGTCGCCTTTGCATTTGCGATACGTGTGGCCATGTTACGCCCAACGGCGTCAAGAAACTCCTCGCCTTTATTGACGAAGAAGTCATCAAGGATGCAGGTTATCAACGCCGAGAAATCGAGGTGAATTGGCACGGTCATCAAGACCGTGGATTGGGTGTCGCCAACAACATCGCTGCCGTTGAAGCCGGCGCCGATGTCATTCACGGTACTGCACTTGGAGTTGGTGAGCGGGCTGGAAACGCCCCGCTCGACCAGACCTTGGTCAACCTCAAACTCATGGGCGTGATTGACAACGATTTGACGTTGCTTGACGCTTACATGCAAAAGGCGAACGAGTACATTGAGGTCCCACTGCCTCGAAATTACCCCGTCTTTGGTGAAGATGCTTTTGAAACTGGAACGGGTGTTCACGCCTCGGCGGTCATCAAGGCCATGCGAAAGGGCGATGATTGGCTTGCAGACCGTGTCTATTCCGGTGTGCCTGCCGGAGATTTTGGTCTCAAGCAAGTGATTCGAATCGGTCATATGTCTGGACGTTCAAACATCATTTGGTGGTTGGAACAGCAAGGCATTGAAGCTGAAGACGGCCTTGTGGCTCATCTGTTTGAAGTGGCCAAGAGCCAAAAGAGAAACATGCTCGATGAAGAGATTCATGCTGCCGTTGCCGCCTTTGGCTCATCCTGATCAAGCGGCTTCTTCTTCGAACTCTTTCTCATCACCGGTCGGTTTGGAACCAATCCATTCAGAGTCAACTTCTCCTCCACTCCATTCTCCATCGAGTGAGATTTCGTTGATTTCATGCTCCTCTCGCCAAACCCGTTCTTCTTGACTTCCGTTCACGATGAACTGTCCATGTTCATCGATCTGCTCCTCAAGAAGGGCGAAGTGTTTCGAAATGGGGAGGAAGTGGCCAACGGGCATGCCAGCAGCGGTGAACGGGTTGGTGGCTGCACCGATGATCAATCCGTCCTCTGGAGCCACGATGTCCACCGTCATCCCGGGCGTTGCAGGGTCGGAGATGGTGGCCACCACCTCGCCTTCGCGCATGACGCTGCCCGCCTGAACAAACATGTCCAACAGCCCTCCTTCTGCAGCTCGGAGCCACGTTGAACCGCTCGCCATGATTCGGAACTTTGGACGTTGAGGGTTTCCGGGGACCATCCGCATGGAGCGCAAAGCGTTCATCACGCCATGGACGGCCACCTTGACGGATTGGTCACCCAAGGTGTCTGCTGCGCCTCCTTCATAGGTCACAACTGGGATGTCGGCCGTGTTGCCAGTTCGACGAAGTGTTCCCTTGGACGGAATGGAATCAAGAATGATCTCAATACCGAAGGATTTTGCAAGTAAGTATGAACTTGTATGGGTCAAGTCGCAACGGACTTGGGGCATGTTCGTTCTTCCCTTTGCAGCGCTGTGAATGTCGATGATGGCGTCGCTATCCTCGACCAAATGGGTCCAGATTTGGTGCGCCACCCGTCGCGTGGTTGACCCGCCCGGGTCGCCGGGGAATTGGCGGTTGAGGTCCCGCCCGTCTGGAAAATATCGCGACTTCATTCGGTAGCCAGGAAGGTTGACCACGGGGACGATTCGAAGGGTTCCTGCAAGGCTTTTCGGGTCGAGAGGCTTGCCTTCATCCGTGAAGGCATTGCTGAGTAAATGCGTGCAAGCCGAAGGCCCCGTTAGTTCGTCGCCGTGGATTCCACCGATGATGGTAATGCACGGTCCCGGCCGGGCGCCATGGATGATGGTCACCGGTACCGGCCAAGCATCTCCAAGACTCACATTCAGGAGAGGCAAATGAATGGTGCGAAGGGTGCCCGGTTTGATCCGCTTTCGATAAAAGCGAACATCGCCCCAATCCGATGTGCGGTCCCACTCTGGGCGGTCCTCGGTACGGTGAGCCTTCATGGCCTCATCAATGGCCATACGACGCCGTTTGGGCAACTCATGAGCAACCCGGACCTTCCGGACGGTTTTCTTTTTCCGCCGCGCCATGGCTTTGGCAAAGGTTGGCCGGTCATGAACGCTCCGTTTTTCCCGCAAGGTAAGAACCATGAATCGTGTGGGCTGTGTTGACCACCATGAGGGAGCTCAGCGTTCAGCAAACCTATGCGCCCACTTCGATTTGTTTTGGTTGCGGTCCCGCCAACGATCACGGTTTGAAGATTGACTCCCACCGCATAGATGGAGGGTTGAAGATGGAATTTAATCCTGAAGACCATCACCAAGCCTTTCCCGGTATGGTCAACGGCGGCATCATCGGAACACTGCTTGATTGCCATGGGAATTGGGCCGCTGCCATCGCCTTGATGGACGAGCAAGGGTTGGCCGAACCGCCGTGCACAGTCACGGCAAAGTACGACGTCCAACTTCGTCGCCCCACCCCACTCGGTGAGACCTTAACCGTCATCGCAAAACCCACCGAAGTGCTTGACGACCGTGTTCATGTTGAGTTAACCATGGAGGCGGCAGGGAAGGTTTGTGCGACCGGTAGCGGTCTTTTTGTAGCCGTCAAAGAAGGACATCCAGCCTACCATCGTTGGTCGTGAGGTTGGATTCATGGCCAATGCTACTACTGCCCAAAATGGGTTCCTCGAGCACTTGAGGAGGGACGTTTTGGTGGTCATGCAATCTTTGTTCAACCTCGATGAAGACGAGCATGCTCTTCTTTCGGAGGTGAAACTCGGTGTCCTTCGTTCCAACGCCACCCAACGGCACGGGGCGACCCGCTGGCAGCGGCAATCCGACGGGTCGCTGGACCTTCAAGTGGTTGACCTTCATCCTGCGTTGTTGGTTGTTGAATGGCGTGCCTATGCCTTGTTCGTGCTCTTTCACGAATTTCTTCATGTGGTGGGCCACCGTGCTCACGATGCAACCTTTCGGGACCTGGAGCGTCGTTGGCCAGACCAAACGGCAGCCCAACAAGGGAAGGCGTTCACACACGCACGTCGTTTGGCAAGAGCTCGATGGCACTGGGTTTGTCCAACGTGTGAACAGCGTTATCCTCGGCAGCGTCGTGGCTCAGGGCGGTACCTTTGCAAAGCCTGTAAGACCGTGCTTGTTGATGTGCCCGTGAAGGACATTCAATGATATACTCCGGATGATTGGTAATGGTGATGAAGCACCACCCCCCTCGCCGACTACGGTGTGTGTTGTGGGTCCTTTGCTTTCTCTCGCTGGGCGGTCATCCTTTCCTCATGTCTGCCTCAGCGGAACTGACCCAAGAGGAGGGTGACCTGTTTCTGTCATGCCGGGCGGACAACGATTGCGTGTTAACACCAACACCCATCGGAGAGGAACTGATCTCCGAACAGACGTTTGCCAACGTGGTACAACCTGAAGTCATCACGTTTGAATTCGTGATGGACCCAGCCCAGAACCACATCGCCCTCCTCCCCGAGGTGCTCGATGAGCTTGAGATTGATTTTAAGCACCAAACCGAGGCCGGCAGCCTGTTTCGACCAGCGATGGATTTGCGCTTGATCCTCGGTAACAATGTCAACGATTGGTCCTTCGATGCCAGCACACTTCCTGAGGTCGCAGCCTCAACCTACCGCCTTGAAAACGAACCCCTTGACCTCTCCCAGGGCCGTGTTTTGTGGGAAGATGAACCTGTTCGCCTCATTTTTTCCATCACCCTTGACCGGCCTGGAACATGGGAATTTCACATGAGAGGGCCCTCATTTCTGCGGCTGGATGTGCCTTGGTCCCTTGAGGCTGAACTTGTTGATTTGGACGAACCCTCTTCGACCACGCAACCGGTTGCGACGGAATTTGAGGACGTCCACAGAGGTGCTTTGGTGGGCGCTGACCATGACTGCTGGGCGTTTGAGGTCGAGACCCACGAAGTGCTCCGTCTCTTGGTTGAATGGGAACTTGTCCCCATTGAGATTGAGCAACCCCACCCCATTCCCGACCTGATTACATCAGCAGGCCGTTTATCTCCAGCACCCGATGTAGTGGTGGATGACGATGGAGAATCCTTGCGCATGACCTATCGGTGGCGGGCCCTTCCAACAGGCGATTACACCCTCTGCATGCACGGTTCACCCGAGAAGATTCAGCCCTATGCATGGACTGGTGTGTTCGGGTATGAGGGGATGGGTCCAACTGACCCAACCGGTTTCACTTCAGCCAGTTATTACCCACAGGGTGCAGCGTTGATTGGCGATACCGAAAATCCACTTGCCTTGAGCGACCAAGGTTTTGGTCTTCTCTTGGTATCGCTCATGATGTTGGTGTTGTTCTCGATGGTTGCGCTGCGGCCAACAACCGCCTATAGTGTTCGCTTTGGGTTGTTCGTTCCTGGCGTTTTGATGCTGATTGTGGGAGGGATTGCCCATCCGATATGGGCCATGGTCGACGAGGTTCAGCACCCCGAGGAAATCACGATTGAGGACTTGTTGGAAATGCGCCTCCAGCAACTCTGGGATGTTTCAGCAGAGGGTGTGCCTGAGCAAACGCTCTATACCCATACTGGAGCGACTTGGGGGATGTTGGAGGGTGAGCGGCTGAAGATGAAGCTGGACATTGAAGAAGCCATCCCTATGGACGATGGACGATGGCAACTCGTTGTGCCTCAACTGAATTCTCTTCGGCTCGATCAAGCCATTTTTGGGCAAGTGTTCGAAGGTGAAAACCAACAGACGCAACAAGGCATGTTGGAAGATCAAACCGTTCGTTTTATCCTGCTTGCTGGGCGTTCACTGCTTCTGGATTTGTTGATGTTGGAAGCGATGCTTGTAGTTGACCAACCTCCAACCTCTTCTGTCTTCCACATCGATGTGGAGATGGTTTCCGCCAAGGCAAGCGGTTCCATCTCCGCACCCGCATGGGCCACACGTCCTTCTTCGGTTGACGCAGATGACTGGGTGCGTCTCCAAGCGTCCCTGTTTCCAAACAGAATCTCAATCACTCTTTGCGATTGCGACCTGGACCTTCTCGATGTGACCTTCCTTCCCTCAACAGGGTTTGACAGTCGGGACATTCCGCCGGCATGGGGGGTTGAAGGTGCAACTGGTTTGGTACCCAATGGTGGTGCCCTGATGCTTGGGGGCTTGAGTTTGGGATTGATAGCGACGTACGTGGAAGTTCAACGAAAGGGGAAGGCAGAGCAGATGGCTCAGTCCTATACTTCGGCGTCCGAGGTTCATTGGGACTGATCAGTTCCCATCCTTTTTGTCCAATTCTTTGTTCACCGCTTTGGCCGTGTCTTCTTCAGACATCTTGGCGGCCTTCGCTGCGGTTTCGATGGACTTTGCTTCATCTTTCGTGATTTCACCGTCGGCTGCTGCCGACTTGATGGCGGCTTTTACATTGAGGTCAGCGGCTTCTTCGTCGCTGATGCCGAGGGCTTCTTGGAAGGATTTGAGTTCCGCGAGTTCTGCTTCGGTTATGACGCCATCTTCCCAAGCCGATTCGTAGGCATGAACCAAGAATTCTTTGTAGGCTTCTTGATTGAGAAGAACATCCCGAATGAGTCCTGTGTCAACACCCTGGTCGTTGTTGACCATGTCGAGCAAAGCGATGGAGCGTCGGACTTCCTTAACGGCCATGTCCTTGAGGCCGTGCCCAGCCCAAACAGCCCCTGCTGCCACGACCGCTGCCGCAAACCAACGCATGATGTCGGGGTCGACAAGGTTTCCTGGCTCCACAAGGTGAAAGACACCCAAGACTACCATGGCGGCGCCGCACATGACTTCAACCCAGTCGTTCAAATCCGGCTCATCCTCAAACACGGAGAGTCGTTCTTCGACCATTGCATCTCTTTCGTCGGTCATGCTTGGACCAGGGACCGGTGGGACTTGTAAGTGTCGGCAATGAAACGAGGGCGTTGTCCTTTTGAACCGCTGCCGAATATCCACCGGTATGGAGGAGGAGAATCGCGCGGTTTCTTCTCTTGACTTGCCTGATGGGTTCACCACATTTCTCAAAAATGAATGGGGCATTGAGCGCCTACATCCTCCACAGGCTGCTGCCATTCCATCCATCCTCGCCGGTGAGAACGCCTTGGTTGCTATCCCCACTGCCTCAGGAAAATCACTGCTCGCCTACATGGGCATGGTCAAACGCCTTTCTGAGGGCCATGACCGTTCAAAAGCCATCTACATCGTACCCTTGAAGGCCCTTGCCATGGAGAAGTACGAGGATTTGCTCGAAATTGGACAAGCTATGGGCCTCACCGTCGGTTTAGGCATCGGTGATGCCACGGCAGAAGCGAAGAACATCGACGACTGCAACATCCTCGTTTGCACATCCGAAAAATTGGATTCGTTGCTGCGTCATCGTTCTGAACTGGTTGCCGATGTCTGTTGCGTTGTGGCCGATGAATTTCATTTGATGAACGATGGAACACGTGGTCCGACGCTCGAGATTAACCTCACACGGCTTCGCCACATCAAACCAGATGCCCAAATCATCGCACTTTCGGCTACCGTCGGCAACTCACCGGAGTTGGCCAAATGGCTCGATGCTGCATTGATTCAATCGGATTGGAGACCTGTCGCACTGGAATATGCGACGTTTCATGATTTCCACGTTGAACCTCGCAAAATACAATC
>DUIU01000241.1:7054-11958 GCA_013330155.1 Candidatus Poseidonia sp.
TTGAAAAGCCATCCAGTATGGAGTGTTGTCAGTGATGGCATCGACCACCAAGCCCAGGTGCTGATGTTTGTTGGAACGCGACGAAGTGCTCAGTCCGAGGCCAAAAATTTGGCAAAACGCGTTCGCAAAAGACTGGTAAAAGAAGACCCAGATCGCCTCGTCTCGTTGGAAGAACTTGCACAAAAATTGACGGGAAGAAGCCAGTCGAATTTGGCCGAGCAATTGGCGTCCTGTCTCGCCTCCGGGGTTGGTTTCCATCATGCTGGGCTCACCAATGCTCAGCGGAAGGATGTAGAAGCGGCGTTCAAATCTGGCCTTTTGGTTGCCTTAACCGCAACACCGACGCTTGCGGCAGGAGTGAACTTACCAGCGAGGAGAGTTTTGGTTCGCGATTTAAAACGCTGGGGTGACGGCATGAGTCGCCCTCTGCCAGTCATGGAAGTTCGGCAGATGTTGGGACGAGCCGGACGGCCAAAGTACGACACAAAAGGGGAGGCATGGGTCTACTGCAAAGGAACCGATGGATGGGAAGTGGCCGATGCTGTTTCAGACCGGTACTTTTTCGGTCCCATCGAAGACATCTCCTCCAAACTTGCCTCTGAACCTGCTCTTCGAATGCACCTATTGGCGAGCATTGCAACAGGCGGCCTGGTTCACAAAGGGTCCATTGAGCATTTCTTTTCCTCAACCTTCCTTGGCGCATCCATGGCCCCTTCACAACTTCGAGAGCGGTTGACCACGATGCTCGATTGGCTGGTGGAGGAGCGCTTTGTAAGGAAATGTGGACTTGATGAACACTACACCTCTCGATGGGCTGATGGCACCGTTGACGATGAGGAAGCTTGGGATGACACGGTGCCCGCATGGGCCACGAGCGCCCACGAAACATCTGGCGTGACATGGCAACCTGCAGGGGCGATGCATCAACCCCCTGCTCGCACCAGCGCTCACACCTCCCCTGCGCTCGGATTTTCCAAAGCCACCAACCTCCAGTCAACAGGGGGCTGGACTCAACCCGTCGCCGAAGATGGCCCAAACATGCGCTATGAGGCAACACCGATGGGCGAACGCGTCACCCAACTCTACCTGGACCCACTTTCCGCCTCCATTTTGCGCCGCGGTCTACGACGAGCCGTTCGCAGAAAAGTTCGCCAAGATGCTCCCGTCACCGATTTCGGTTTCCTCCATCTAGCGGTGGCGACACCCGATTTTGTCTCGCTTTGGGCGAAATCTGCTGACTTTGAAACCAATTCTCAAACCTGGCTGAAGGCCAATTCAACCGAACATGAATTGTTGGTAGAAGCGGGCTACGCTGAGGCGATGCTGAGCGACATCAAATCGGCGTGGATGATTGAAGAATGGACAGAGGAAACGACGTTGCGCCAGCTTGAGAAGGATCTTGATGTCCTTCCCGGGGATGTCCATCATCGTGTTGATCTCATGGGATGGCTTCTGGCAGGTGCACAGCAAGTGCTGCTGACCGACGATGTGTTCGCTGAAGACCATCTGCCAGTTGTGGCCGGTCTTGTTCAACAGATCAGTGTCCTTCAACAACGTGTTCGCCATGGCTGCAAGGCCGACCTGCTTCAACTGGTCAACATTCGCCATGTTGGCCGACAGCGGGCCAGGGAACTGGCAGCCATTGGTCTTCGTGAGCCAAACGATGTCCTCGGTATGTCGTCCAAACACCGTCAGCAATTGTTGGCCAAACGAGGCTGGGGTCCGGTATTGTTGGACAAGATTTTCAACGAGATTCAGCGAGTCATCAAGCGTTCATCGCCCAACATGAAGATGGCCCCCTCAAGGGAGGACGATGCTCCACTCGAGGGTGAGCGCGCTGAGCATGATTGAAATCAAAGGGCATGCTGGGCTGATTTGATGAGCACGCCGGCGTTTCCAATCGTCAACGTTGACATCGGCGGCCTCCAATCGAAAAAGGCCATCCAGCACTTCCTTGAACACCGCCCGAACGAACGCTGGGTGCTGCTGGGTGAACACGCAGCTCAGAGCGACGATCAACTTTGGACGGCATGGATACAAGCAACGCGAAACGAACTTCGAGGTTGCATGGTTGCCCGAAGCATCGATGCTGAATTTTTGAGGTATCTCGCCGGCACGCACCACATCTCCGAAGCTTTTGCTCGGGCTGGTCTGCAAAGCGGCCAATCTTCCGCCTGGGTCCTCTGCCTTCCAATTCCAAAAGGTGTGGAAAACGATTTAGGGCATGTTCAACCAATCGCTCAAGGAGAACAGGCATTTTCTGACCATCTTGGCGGCTTCTTGGAATCCTTGGGATGGTCAAACTCATCCTCCGATGTTTCCTTTTCTATAGAGGGGTGCCGACTCCTTGGCATCGATCTTGAAGGGTGGGAAAAGGGCCGCGAGTTTGAGTCTCTTGTCGCCCATGTTCTCATGGCGGATGACCAGAGTTCATCGCACCGTTAATGGGAGGGTTGAAAGGCCCCATCTTCCTCCGTTATCCATGGTCATGGCTGCAAAGCAAACCGATGGACATCACCCAACAGTGGGCCGATATTTGGATCAAGAGAAAGTCCGAAAGGCGCTTGATGCGGCTCGCTCGTACGGAGCAAGTTATGCCGAAGTTCGCGTGGTCGCTTTGACCGAATCCAGCGTTGCAATGCGGGATGGAGTCCTCGAAAAGGCGATTCCAGGCCAAGAGTTGGGCATGACTTTGAGGGTCTTAGCAGACGGAGCATGGGGGGTTCACTCCACCACTGACCTCGCCTCACTTTCCGATCAAATTGAATCGACCACCCGCTTGGCAAAGGCGGTTGCAAAGCGCCGTGCTGCCGGCGAACGCCCCAAGGCGTTGGCTGAAGTGCCCATCATCCAAGATGAAACACATTGGCGCTCCAAACTGGACGTCCGCCACACGGAACTTGACCAAAAAATGGAATTGATGAACGATATTTATCGAGGTGCGAGTGGTCATGATGACATCGTATCCGTCCGTACGGGATGGAGTGATGAACACATTCACACGGAATTGATGACCACTGAGGGGATGGACCGAGTTTGGTCCTTCCAACGCTCCCTCATTCACGGAATGGTCACAGCACGCCGGGAGGGCGAAGTGGTTTCCTACCGAACCCGGCATGGAGGTCAAGGTGGATTGGAAGTCATCCAAGAGGCAGACCTCGTTCAACTGGGTGAAAAAGCCCAGCGAGCAGCACTCCGCCTCCTCAACGCTGAACGAGCACCTTCCGGTAAATTGCCACTCATTGCTGACAAGGACCTCACGGGCGTGTACATTCACGAAGCCCTGGGGCACCCATGCGAAGCCGACTTGGTGGCAGCTGGAGACTCATGCCTGGACGGAAAACTCGGTCAGAAAATTGGCAATGAATTGGTCACTGTCGTTGACGACCCAACCATGATGGGTGGGTATGGGGCTTACCCGGTGGATGACGAAGGCGTCAACACGCGAGAAAAAGTCCTCATCAAGAACGGTGTTCTCACGGAATACTTGAACCATCGAGAAACGGCCCACCATTTCGGTGTTGAACCTAACGGTGGAGCGCGTGCTCAGGATGGGCTCCACCATCCACTTGTTCGCATGAGTAACACCATGATTCACGGCGGAACCCATGCCGATATTGACGAGTTGATGGAAGATGTTCAGTATGGCGTTTATGCCTGTGGTACACGAGGAGGTCAAGTCGACACGGGCCGAGGCTCGTTCCAATTTGCTGCCCAAGAAGCCTGGCTCATCGAAAACGGAGAGTTGACCCGGCCGCTCAAAGATGTAAGTGTCAGCGGACTGACGCTTGAAATTTTGAAGAACGTTGACGGCCTCACACGGGATGCGTCCCTTGCCTCGCCAGGGTTTTGTGGGAAGGGTCAGACGGTCCCGGTTGGTGATGGTGGCCCAGTCATGCGAATCAGTGAAGCTCTGGTGGGATGAAATGCTCCCCGAAGGTGCAGAAGATCGCCTTTTGGCGAATGCGAACGTTATCGCCGACGCTTGCAAGGCGAGCGGAGTCCAGCAATGGGACCTCATTGGTTTCCAGTCCTATGGGCATCAATTGGACATTGAAGCCGGAAAAATCACCATGGCCGCAGGTGGCGGTGAAGGTGGTTTTGGGGTTCGCGTGGTCGACGAAGGCCGGTTCGGTTTTGCCCATCTGGTCGATGTATCAGGTGCCCAACGTGCCGTGGAGCAGGCTGTGGCCATCGCCAAGAAGTCTCCCTCCATTGACGGCTTTGTTTTACCTTCAGAGCAGCCAGCCGAGCAGGTTGCAGGACGCCTTGATCGTGCTGTTTTGGACCTCAGTCCAGAGGATTTACTCGAGCAGGCCGACGGTCTCCTCTCAGAGGTAAAATCGCTCGACGAGCGGGCGGTGGTCACGGGGGGCGGCGTTGGCGTTTCAGCTACAGCCGGCTGTTTGATGAACAGCGAAGGCATTCTTTCTACGGGCATGACGACCTCTCACGGGATCGGGTTGCAAGTTTCCATCGAGGTCGATGGGGAATTGACCAGTTCCTATCAGGGTCAATCAAGCCGTTCTCTTCTCCCCGAAATGCCTGCTTGTGTATCAAGGGCCGTTCACTGGGCGCAAGTAACTCAAAACCCACTTCGAATAGAAAGTGAAGCCGTCGACACCCCGGTCTTGATGACGAGCGAGGGCTTCTCACCCCTGTTTTCCATGGTGGTTCCATCCGCAATGACTGGAGAAAAAATGGTTCGTAAAGAATCGTTTTGGGCCGATAAAATGGGCCAACAGGTTCTCAATCCAAGCCTCTCCGTTCACGACAATGGTTTGCTTGAAGGTGGCATGTCGTCAGGCTCTCGTGATGGAGAAGGTGTTCCTCGTCGCCGTCAAAACCTCATCGAAAACGGTCGCCTAAGTGGAATGCTTTGGTCCACTCGAGATGCTGCACAG
>DUIU01000076.1 GCA_013330155.1 Candidatus Poseidonia sp.
GATTTTGATTGTCAAGTTGACATCTTTTTCGGCGGCCAAACCTACAGCGTGATGGCCATAGAGGGCATTTGGTCCAAAGCCATCACGGCACCAGCCACCTCCGGTTCGTTGCCAATGACCTGGAGTGTCGCTTGCCTTGAGGGACAGGGTGTTGATTTAACCGTCCAAGCAACATCGGTGAAGTGGATTGTTGTTGACGGCACAGGCCCTGAACCCCAAGAGGTTCTCTCGCCACGTCCTCGTGCCATCTTGGGTGGTGAAAATCATGAGGTTCGCGTTTTAGTTCAAGAACTGGGAGGTCTTGACATGGCCTCTCTTGAGTTGGTTTGGCAAGTCGAGGACTTTGAAACCGGCGATGTCATACGCTCTGGGCGAGAGCCGCTTCTTCTTGATGGCGAAGACATTGATGGGTTAAGTTTGGAGTTGTACGGTGAAATGAACCTCAGTGAAATCACCAACGAGATGCTCATTGACCGCATGGAAGTCAAGATCAGCATCGCTGGCCGAGACCTTGCTGGAAACGCTGTGACCGGACTTGGTGGCAACACGAACAATCCTTTCTTGGCCACTTGGAACATGGAATGGCTTCAACCCGAATTCACTGTTTCTCCGTCTGCCATGACCTACTCTCGCTTGTTGATGGATGTTGGTGATACAACTTCGATTCAGTTGGAAGTGGAAAACATCGGCACGCTCCAAGGGGAAACCGGTGTCTCCTTTGAGGCGGTGATGGCAGACGGTCAGCGTACACTCATACAACGAACAACGGTCTCGGCCGAAGCAGGTTCCATTGGCCTCGTCGCTGTGGATTGGGGCCCTGAAATGGCTGGCATCCAATATGTCGAAGCAACACTGGACAATGGTGCGACCGTGAGCGGCCCAACCATCGAAGTTCGAGTCGCTGAAGAACCGACTTTCTCACAGAAGTTGTTCGGTGATGTGAACCCGATCATCGGTAGTATCACCGGCGTTCTGCTCATCGCTGTAGTCATCTCTTTGCTGGCTTGGATGCGTCGCATGACCGTCAACCAAGGTTCTCGTTCGGACTACGACTGGGATGAGTACTCCTCTGAGTTTGAAGACGATCACGAAGACGATTATGACGAGATGCCAAGCACAAACGTGGCGTCCACCACTGTGGCGTCGGTTGCGGCCACCACAGAGACCGCCGAGGAAGAAACCGATTGGGTGATGGGCTCGGACGGCTATTGGTGGTACCATGACAAAGAAGCCAACGAATGGTGGTACAAAGACGCCAACGGGGACATTGTGAAACATCCTTGAGATTGTTCGGGGTGGGTGAATGAGCAAGATTGCGCTACTCCAATTTGACCCAACCGTGGGTGATTTGGAACAAAATTGCCGCCGCCTTTCCGACTTGGCCCAACTCGCAGAAAGGGAGGGTGCAGCGGTTGGTGTTTCAACCGAATTGGCGGTGTGCGGCTACCCTCCAAGGGACTTGCTGATGGAGCGGGATTTTGTTGAACGTTCGATGGAGGCGGCTCTCAAGGTTTCAACCACGCTGCCAGTGCTCATCGGCACCCCCATTCCTGCTGATGATGACCGTACGCTTCCGACCAACGGCGTGGTCAGGTCTGGGCCTGAGTTCACCAGCATCACCAACGATGAACAAAGTCGAATCGTTGCCGAAAAGCAGTTGTTACCGACCTACGATGTCTTCGATGAAGCACGTTATTTTGCTGCAAAAAACCGTTCTGGCTTGGCCCGCTCTTTTGGAGGATTCACCCTAGGCGTGACGGTCTGTGAGGACGCTTGGCAATCAGCGGGTATGACGCCTTCAGCCTACACGCAAGACCCCATTGAACACATCGCTGAATGGTGCAGACAGGGCGTTGAGCTCCACGCTACCGTGAACCTCTCGGCCTCTCCTTTCCACACGGAGAAATTCACCACGAGGCTTGCCGTCGCTCGCCATGCAGCCTCGGTGTTGGGCCATCCCTTCCTTCTCGCCAACCAAGTTGGGGGGAACGATGACCTCCTGTTTGACGGTCGCAGCCTTGTTGTTTGGCCCGATGGACGAGCGGTGGTTGCCCCCTCTTGGCAAGAAGGCGTGTTGTTGGTCAACCTCGAAGGACCTGATGGGTGCCAGTGGGTGAAGAGCACAGCAGAGGATGCTTTGTGCATTGGCCAATCTCAACTGATGGTCCTTGAACCGGGTGACGATGGGGCTATGCTGGTTGACACCATTGAGGAGTTGACCAATGCCGTGGTGGCGGGCCTTGCAGATTATTGCCGCAAATCTTCCATTCATTCCATCGTCCTCGGTCTTTCCGGAGGCATTGATTCGGCTGTGGCGGCTTGCGTTGCTGCTGAAGCCATCGGTCCGTCCAATGTCACTGGACTCGCAATGCCAAGCCGCCATTCCTCCCAGCATTCCATTGATGACGCCCTTCACACCGCTCAAGCGCTCGGGCTTCACCACCACCTTCATGCCATTGACGCCATGCATGAGAGCGTCGAAACCGTCCTCGATAACGTGCTTGCTAACGGCCATCCAGTGGCGGGTGAAAACCTCCAAGCTCGCCTTCGGGCGATTCTTGTGATGGGTTATGCCAATGCCAACGCTAGCATGGCGATCACCACGGGGAACAAGTCCGAAATCGCCCAGGGTTATTGCACCCTTTACGGCGACATGGCGGGTGGTTATGCTCCACTGGGTGATGTCTACAAAATGGACGTTTACGCCATGGCCGAACACTTCAATCAACGAGCCATCGCTGAAGGGAGAACCGCACCGGTGTCCGCTTCAACCATGACCAAGCCCCCTTCCGCTGAATTGGCTCCGGACCAGACCGACCAAGACACGCTTCCCCCCTACGAACTGCTTGATGCGGTACTTCGGGGCCACATCGAAGGCGGCTTGAATGCTGACGACCTCATGGAGCATGGGTTTGAACCGTCCATGGTCATGGATGTTCTTCGTCGCTTGGAACGCAATGAACACAAGCGCTGGCAAATGCCTCCCGCTCCTCGTGTGTCCCGCCGAGCCTTTGGCCAAGGCTGGCGCCGACCGTTGGCCTCCAACCATGACTGGCGTCGAGTTGATTGATGTCGGTGGGCTCAAGAAGTGAATCTTGGAGGGTGTCATGTGTCCGGCCCCATCACCAACATTGCGGGGTATCGCTTCGTTGACCTCGACGACCGAGACCGTTTGCAATCCGTCTTTCGCAGCCTCTGTGCGGATTTGGGATTGAAAGGAACCATTCTTCTTGCGCCTGAAGGCATCAATTTTTTCTTGGCCGGTCCTGCTCAAGCCGTTGATGGTTTCACAACGCATCTCGATGGCGATGAACGGTTCAGCGGCATCCCGCTCAAGACATCCTATACGGATTATCAGCCGTTTAATCGGATGAACGTGCGGAAGAAAACCGAAATTATCTCCGTAGGTTTGGACCATATCCGTCCTGCTGAAGCCACGGGTCCTGAAATTGAACCATTGGCGTTCAAAGCGATGCTTGACCGAGGCGATGCCGTCCATGTGCTCGATACACGAAACGACTACGAATTACGCGTGGGAACTTTTGAGAACGCCATCGATCTCAACATTCGCACCTTCCGTGCCTTTCCAGAAGCCATCAGACAACTTCCCGAGTCCATGAAGGATGAGCCCATCGTTATGTTTTGCACCGGCGGTATACGGTGTGAGAAAGCCAGTGCCATCATGATGGAGGC
>DUIU01000044.1 GCA_013330155.1 Candidatus Poseidonia sp.
CCATCCTTGTTTCGAATGATGTTGGTATAGCATTGGATGGTCTCGCTAAAGGCATCGGACCACTGCAGTGCCAACTCGATGGAGACCGGGCCTTTCTCAATCTCTTTTTCTCCTGAAATGAGGATGGGGTCGGGGTGGAGTGTCTCGCGTCGAGCGTTGATCTGTTTGACGAATTCCGAGATTCCTCCGGCGTAGTGGTGTTCGACGGAATGGGGTTCTTCGGCGCGTTCATCGGTGATGATGATCTTTAATCCCGCATTGAGGAAAGAGGTCTCTTTCAAGCGGCTATCGATTTGGTCAAAGTCGAATTCGACGATATTGGTAAAAATGGACCTGTCGGGTTTGAACGAAATGATGGTTCCCGTGTCGTTGCATGTCCCGATTTTTTCCAATTCCGAAACACGAACTCCGGCTTCGAATCGTTGTTTGTAGACCGTGCCATCTCGATGGATTTCAACTTCCATCCATTCCGAAACGGCGTTGACAGCGGAAACGCCAACGCCGTGAAGGCCTCCGCTCACTTTGTAGGAGCTGTTGTCGAATTTGCCTCCGGCATGGAGTTTCGTCATGATGACTTCGGCCGCAGAGATTCCGAATTCCTCGTGCTTGTCAACCGGGATGCCTCGGCCATAATCTCGAACTGAGAGCGAATGGTCTGCATTCAAAACGACTTCAACGACATCGTTGAAACCGGCCAGGTGCTCGTCAACTGAATTGTCGACGACTTCCCAAATGCAATGATGCAATGCGGAACCATCGTGGGGGTCTCCGAGGTACATTCCTGGTCGTTTACGTACGGCTTCAAGTCCCTCGAGAACTTGGATGCTCCCGGCGTCATAATTTTCACTCATATCGTCGCCTCAAAAAATCGTTAAAATCGGGGGCATGAAGGCGAATTTCTCAATTGCGATTCGCCTTCTTCCTCCTTCAAAATATACTGCCCGCCACGGGGTATAAACATACCCCCTTTAACCCAAGCAAAACGGGGTATTGCTCAACATTTCTGTTGGCCGAAACCCTCAACGAAAGTCGAAGGCTCAACCATGTCCCATCTTGGCGACTGAAAGACAAAAAATTAGTTGAAAATCCGGGTCCCTGACCATGCGTGAGCGTTAAGAACAGAGCGCAGATGGGCGTTCCATGGCTGACCCAAAAGTATGCGCTTCTCTCGAAGGCACGACCGTGAAAGAAATGGCGGACGAAGCAGCTCGAGCAAACCTAGCGGGCGCCGATTTCGTCGAAGTGAGATTCGATCGCCTCTATCTCAAGCGACCTGAAGCCGAAGCCGTCGAGGACGAGAACGGCGAGGTCAAACACGTGATGCCCCCCGAAGACGAATGGCCCGTCCGAGACATGGAAACCATTGATGTCGACGCATCCATTCAACACTTGAAAGAAAGCATCCCCTTGCCTGTCATCTTTACCGTTCGCCCAATTGAGGAAGGCGGCCACTACCCCGGAGAAGAATCCCAGCGGCATGAAATCCTCGAGAAGGCCATCGCCTCGGGCGTGAACTCCGTTGATCTTGAACTGTCCATTGATGAAGCGACCAGAACTTCACTCCTTGAGCAGGCTGCCTCCGCCAAAGTGAGCATTATCTCATCCATACACAACACCTCCACGACCCCCAGTGCCGATGAACTGGTGGGCTTGGTAAAGGAACACGCCAAGGATGGTGAAATCTTCAAATTCTGCGGCACCGTCAACGACCATCAAGACGCATTGCAAATTGTTGAAGCGAGCTATGAGTTGCAAAATTCGCCCCTCGCCTTCTCCTTGATGGCGCTTGGAAACGGTGGCGATTGGGCTCGCCTGCACGCACCTGTTTTGGGCCAATCATTGGTTTATGCAACCCTACGTTCGGAGTTCAAACTCTCAAATAAGGGCCTCGTGAACATTCGTGACCTCAAGAACGCCTGGACTTTGATGGAATATTGAGCATCAACTCATTCCGTCTCGCTTCGAGCGGCTTGCTGCTCAAGGACTGGAACCGGAGTACCTTCTTGAGATTCCATTTGGTCCAGTCCCGCCTCCATGTAGCGTTTGTTGAGAAGCACTGGAACGATGACCACAGCCGCAAGCAGAACGAAGAGCGTGAGCGGCACCGTCCAAGGCGGAAGGAGAGCCGTACGCTCAGTGGGTATTACGGTTATATCCGCAACAAGAATGCTGTTTGAAGCCACCTCATCTCCATCATTGGTGTTGTCCCATGCATCGATAACGAGGTAGAAATCCTGCCATTCAGCGCCGCCGAACAGTGAATTGTACACCTCAGGGCCGTCCATTGAGATGGAGAAGGTTGCCTCTTGCGTGCTTTCATATTGATGGACATCCCGGTAGGTTTGCCACCCAATTGGATTGAAACTTCGCCATTCTGGAGGAATATCGCTGAGCAGCTCATCTCCATTATCTCCAAATGAATCCCAATACCACCAGCCACCATGCATCATGCGGTAAACTTCCTCATAGGAATTGTACTGAGACGTCGTCATGAGGTAGACATCGGCATTCGCTGGCGTCGTTGCATTTTCAACCAGCTCATAAAGCGAGATACAGAACGTGGTTCTGTGGGCACTTGATAGATTGAGTCGAAGAACACCTGCACTATCGTTGCCGATTTCCATGACGGCGTATTGTCCGTCGGTCAAGGGCTCCAAGGTTGGCAGTGGCCAGGTTGGATTGTACATCCAATTCTCTTCAGGATGGAGTTCTGGATTCCAATCGCCAGAAATTTCTTCAGTCGAACGATCTTCCTCTTTTCCGTCTTCATCGTAATAAGGCTCGTCAATGAAGTACATTCCACCCGATGAGGCATGTGGGACAAGGGCGAGACGCTGAGCACTTGTGTTCCAATCGGGCGTGGCCACTTCACCTTCGCAGGCTGAAGCGGCCTGAGCTGGCTCGACCACACTGGCACTCGGCGATCCCAACGTCGCCAAAACGAGGAAAAAAGCCACGAAGGTTGTCATTCGCATGGGCTCACTCAGCCAAAGACGGTCACGCCCGGTTATAGGACATTCCTCACCGACGGCGCAACGGACGGACATATCCGCTGTCGTCACTCCGGCGCTCATCCTTTGACAGAATCTTCGGAGCCGGTGGAGGCATGTGGTGGTCCATACCTAAGAGGCCTCCTTGGGATTCCACATGTTCAATGTCCGTGTAGGTCTCTGCTGCCTCCTTAGCTTCTTCCTCAAGAGCAGACGGTTCACGCATGACCAGCCATCCTAGAACGAGGGCGACAACGATGAGCGCCATGAAGGTGGCAAGTTCGGAGCCTGCATCAGCAAGCCATGATTTCCACTCGTCTGCGCTGAAATCAGAAAGGGAAGGAGGGCCTTCTGGCTCAGGAACGACTTCGATGTCTTGCACCAATGTATCGCATTGCCCCATCCCGTCACAAATTTCCACAAGAACGCTATAGAAGCCTGTGCTCTCCCATGTATTGATGGTTCGAACGGAAGAACCTGCAATCGGCGTGAGCCAGTCATCGGCAGGATTGCCGTTTTCATCGAGGTCCGTTTCGATGTCAAAGTCCCAACGAACGGTGTATTGAGTGAGGATACGTTCGTCTCGCTCCGTGATGGAGCCATCTTCAACGTCCAAATCTCTGTAAATTTCCATTTCCGAACCTGCTTCTGTGTCAAATACATCAGCGTCAAAGGAAATCGAGGAACCGACAAAGATGTTCTCAGGAATGTAAATCTCCAGGGCCTCAGGAGGGTGGTCCACGATAACGGTGTATGTTTGGCGTGAGACATCCCCAGTACCGAATCCATCCCGGACGGTCAGAGAAACCGTGTAGGTTCCCGGAAGGGTGTAGGCGTGCCATGGCGTTGCTTCGTGAATCAGTGGCGTCGCATCGCCAAAGTCCCAGGTGTATTGAACCAAACCGTTCCAGTCAGGCGATTCCACCTCGAAGGGGATGTATTTTCCTTCAAATTGACGGTCCCCGTCTCGGGTACCGGAGGAATCGAAGTAGAGCATGCGCTCAGGTGCCGTGACAACCGCACCGTCCTCATTGAAGGTGTGAGACCAAGCATCGGGGACCGAGCCTTCTGGGAACGGCGTGGACGTCGTGATGATTTCATCAGCGATATAGCCGTCTAAAATCCGCACTTGAATGATTGGAAGTGGGTTGGAAATTCGCACGGTCATCGTACGGGTAAAACTCTGGAGCCCGTCCTTGTCGGTGACCACCAAGGAGACGGTATGAACTCCCGGGGTGGTGAAGGTGTGGGTCACTTGTGGCCGATCTCCGAAGGTTCCGTCAGAGAATGTCCAATTCCAAACGTCGATGTCCGTTGAATCGCCCACAGAACCGTCTGGATCCATGCTGTCCAATCCATCAAAGACGTAGGCTGTATCAACCTCGCCGTCTTCTTGACGGAAATCAATTTCCCTTGAACCGGTGGCGGAAAGCGTACGGACATCAAAGGCAGCAACGGGCATTTGATTCAATACAACGACGTTGAGAATGGCGGTAGCCTGACTTCCGTCGTCATCGGTCACGGTGAGAGAGAGCGTCTTATTTCCAGGTACATCCCAAGCCACAATCGGGTTTTCTGCACTGCTGGAGATGGCCGAGAAATCGTCGTTTCTCATCGGCGTCCCCGTGCCAACTCGAACACCGTCTGGGAAGGACCAAGCATAGGTCAGAATTTCACCGTCGTCGTCAACAAAGACATCGGGGAGAACCAGACTGGTGTAGGTCATCGTGGTCAGTGTCTCTGCAAAGACTTGGACAGGTATGCGATTGTTAATGTGGACCATGATGGTCTTCATTCCGACGTTGATGCCGTCCGAAACCGTCACTGTGAGGTTAAAGCTCTCACTCTCTCCATCGATTTCATCCCACTCATGTTGTTGGGCA
>DUIU01000207.1:0-1615 GCA_013330155.1 Candidatus Poseidonia sp.
TGGTCATCATGTTGGATAATTTCTCTCCTGAGCAATGCAAAACCGTGAATGAACAGATGGAAGACCAAGGCATCCGAGACCACGTGGTGCTGGAAGCCAGTGGAGGCATTGTCTTTGATGAACTGAAGTCATGGCACGAGTGTGGGTTGGACGTTGTGTCCACCAGTGCCGTCAACCGGGGCGTTGCTCCACTCGACATGAGCATGCTCGTCAAAGGCCTGTGAGGTGGCGGTACCATGGACGACATCGCGGCCGACCCAAGTCATCCACGGTATGCTTCGCTGTTGATGCGTCATCGTCTTGAGGTCGCCGCAGAAAAAGGCATGTTGGCCGGGAGCGCCATGATTGCACACGGTCGTGGAGAAGCGTTTGATTATCTCCTTGGTGAGCGAACAACCGCCAGTGCTTTGCAAGCAAGTCGCCAAGCGCTGGCCACCTTGCAAGCTGCGAAGAAGCCGGTGTTGAGCATCAACGGAAACGTTGCTGCTCTAGCCTGTGATGAAATGTTACGGTTGGCTAATGCATTGTCGTGTGCTGTTGAAGTCAACATCTTCTATCGCACTCCGGAGAGGATGAAAGCGATCCTCGACCACATGAACGAGCGGAAACATGTCCTCGGCGTGGAGGTTCCCGTGCTCGGGCACGCCCCAGATGCTCGCATCCCTGGGTTGAAAGGGCCGCGAGCCGCATGCCATCGCGATGGCATTCTCGAGAGCGATGCCATTCTCGTTCCATTGGAGGATGGAGACCGGTGCCAAGCCCTGGTCGCCATGGGCAAAGAAGTGATTGTCATCGACCTCAACCCACTTTCACGGTCGGCTCAGCAAGCAACCATAACCATTGTTGACGAACTTTCACGTGCACTTGGCAACATGCTGGACTTCGCTGCGTCGGAAGGAACGCTGGAAGTCGATTCCGACTACAACCACATCACGGTGCTTGAGGAAGGTGTGAACGAGATGCTCAACGCTTTCAAGCGAACCTGAATCAGCGTTCCTTGAGTTTGTCCGCTAATCGGTTCGCAATGCTGATCCCAACGTCTGAGCAGGAAGTTGTTCCGCCGAGGTCGTAGGTGAGGGAGGTGCCGGCCTTGAGGTGCTCCGCCACGCTTTCATCAATGAGTCCTCCAATAGCAACAAGGTCATCGTCGTTGGTCTTTCGACCAAGGTAATCCATCATCATCTGGATTGAATTGATCGAAGCGATGGGGTTGACTTTGTTTTGGCCTGCGTGCTTGGGTGCAGAGCCATGTACGGGCTCAAAGAAAGCGTGGTGGTCTCCGATGTTTCCGGAAGCGGCCATGCCCATGCCCCCTTGTAAAACGGCACCGAGGTCGGTAGAAATATCTCCAAACATGTTCGAGGTAACCACCGTGTCGTAGTGTTCAGGTGAACGGGTAATCCACTGCATGAAGGCGTCAATGTATCCGTAATCCGCTTCCGTGCCGGGGTATTGAGCGGCGACTTCATCAAAGGTGGAACGGAAGAGTTGGCACCCTCGGGTAACATTGGATTTGTCAATGCAAGACACGCGTCGGACGCCGTCAGCGGGTGCGCCGTTTCGCGTTTCAGCGATCTCGAAGCCCATGCGGATCAAGCGTTCAGAGCCATTCTTT
>DUIU01000207.1:1627-2570 GCA_013330155.1 Candidatus Poseidonia sp.
CCGAGGTCGGTAGAAATATCTCCAAACATGTTCGAGGTAACCACCGTGTCATAGTGTTCAGGTGAACGGGTAATCCACTGCATAAAGGCGTCAATGTATCCGTAATCCGCTTCCGTGCCGGGGTATTGAGCGGCGACTTCATCGAAGGTGGAGCGGAAAAGTTGGCACCCTCGGGTGACATTGGATTTGTCAATGCACGACACGCGTCGGACGCCGTCAGCGGGTGCGCCGTTTCGCGTTTCAGCGATCTCGAAGCCCATGCGAATCAAGCGTTCAGAGCCATTCTTTGAGATGGGGCGTGGGTCGTAGGCAACCTCGCCATCAAGGCCAGGGAAGGTCATTGGTTCAGGCTCGTATTCGGGGCGTCCCTGGGCGCGGTCGGCTGAGCGTCGCAAAAGAGCATGGTACAAACCTTCGGTGTTTTCTCGGAGGATGGTCATGTCCACCATGCCAGGTTCCCAAATTTGACGGAATCCGCCGTGAATTTTGTGTGGAACTCCTTCGTAGAGCTTGATGGGGCGGACATTGGCGTACAAATCCAGTCCGCTCCTCAAACCGAGAATGACCGAACCGCCTGCCAAGTCGCCGTTGGGCAACCGTGCACCGGGATATCCGATGGCACCAAGGAATATCGCATCGGTTTCATTCTTGCAGAGGTCGAATGAACCTTCGGCCCATTCTTCACCGGTGGCGAGGTAATGCTCTCCTCCACAGGGAATCACCGTTTGCTCAAATCCGTGATTTGAATGCGCTTGGATGGTGTCCAAGATGCGTTGCGCTTCCAAGGCAACTTCTCGTCCCGTCCCGTCGCCTGGCAGAACCGTGATGCGATGGTCACTCATGCCTTGGCGCACATGGCGCTTCTACATGAACGCGACCCTCGTGAAGTGAAGAAAATTTGACTCGAAACGGAGAGGTTTTGGGATGAATTACCGGTGGATGA
>DUIU01000207.1:2957-6418 GCA_013330155.1 Candidatus Poseidonia sp.
GAGCACAAAAACGAGCAGGAACGCCGTGTCTCCGTCGATGACATGCCTGCCGAAGTGCGCCAGCTCGCCGACGCCATGCTCGGAGTCAATCCACAATGGAACGTTCATGATTGGCTGGTCGAACAAGCCAACTTGTCGATGGATTTGTTGGCGCTTGATTTGCTCCGTGAAAAAGTGATGATCGACCAGCGGTTACAACGCTTGGATGACCTTGGACGCCGTCTTGAAAGCGATGAAAAGAGCGAACCTCTTGATGAGGACCCGAACCAGCGTAACCTCTTCGATTGTTTTGACCTGAACGAGGAACACGCCCTTCGAGGGCTCGGAGAGCGCGCCACAGAACCCGTCAATTCCACTCCATTAAACGGAGAAGAACATCACCCTTCCAACATCTTCCTCGACCTGTTGCCAAACGCCAACACCGATGACCCGCTGTTGGCCATCGCCTGCCAATCGGTCATCATCAGTATTGAGCTTGAAGTCGCAAAGGGTGAGCCTTTGGCCACCTTACAAGCCATTTTTGCCCACACCCGCGCCTCGAACATCGACGACAGTGAAACCGACGAAGCCTTGGACCATCTCCTCACCACAGGGATGGTCATCGAAGTTGACGACGATTGTTTCATTTTGCTCCCACCTTAATGGGGAGCCCGTAGCAGTCCCAACAACGGGCTTTAGTCTACAAGAGCGTATGTTTCAGTATGGGAATAGTAAGATCGGTCTTCTGGGGAGGCATGACGTGGTTTTCAGCAATGGCCATGATGGTGCATCCTGAAACGGCTTTGGGATTAGCAATCGTGGTGGCTTTCTTATCGGAATCTGCTCACCACAGCGCAGAATTAAATCGAATGGAACGAGGCGGGCGTCAACTCGCTTCTGAATTGCGACAAGCCAATGAACACGTTGAGAATCTACGACGTGCCCTGACGCATCGCCACATGGAATTGAACAACGCCATCGAAGAACTTCATCGGCGAGATGCGGTTGGAAGCCCGGCCGCCCGAGAATTGCTGAAGCGGCAAGAGGAAGCCATGACAGCAGCAAACAATGCCCTTGAAACAAGGCAAGAGCAGAACGACGTGGTGTTCAACAGCATGGAGCGACTCTTGAACATGCAAGTTGAACAAACCGCGAACATGCAGCGAGCGATGAGCGATCTTCTTCAACATCTCATTTCCCAACCACGAGGACACTTTACCATGAGTGACAGTGTTGTGGTTCAGGAGCAAAGAAATCAAGACACTGGCCTTTCTGAAACCTTCAATCTCATCAATGAGTGGTTGGATGCCGAAGCGGTATCTTCACCATGAGGACAGCACTGCGTGAAGCATGGGAAGCAAAAAGGAAGGTGCTCAGCGTGTGCTCGACGCCCATGCTTCTTCATTGAAGGTCAAGGGGCGATTGGTGCCCGTCGCCGTCGGCATTCTTGCCATTGGGCTCGTTGTCGCCTATCTCACTCGATGGGAATTCGGCCTTGCCACTGTTTTGATGTGTGGGTTGCTTTTCCAGTACGCCGTCGAACGGATGAACACCCTCCTCGAAGCAAGCATCGCTAATGGCCTCAAGGACATGGGGTGGGAGCAACCGGACGAATTGGATGAGAAAACGCTGAGCAAAATCAGAACCATCGCAGAAAAATAGGTGGAGAACGTGTCTGGGAACAAAGAATTGGTTGAGCAATTCTTCGTGCAGGAGCGAAAAAAACACCGACGCATGGTCGTGCTCCTCTGGATCACGGCTGGAATTGGCGACCTGTTTGCTATCGTTGCGTGGCTCGAAGGCGTTGAAATCAGTCGCATACTCCGAGGATTGGTCGTTCTCGGCGGTTTCGCTTTCGTGATGATGTGGTTGAGTTTACACCAAAAAAAGACATTGCAGGGCCGGTTGAGTGCATTGCTGGCCAGCATTGAATTTGGCTGGGAAGAATTCCACGGATTGGACCTGAACTCAACAGAAGCTGACCATCTGCACATCGCCTTCGCCGCCACCACCCTTGGGCGTACCACGACCAATGAATCCTACCTTCGAACACGGGGGGGTGATGAGAAAGGACCAGCTTTTGACAAGACGGAAGCGGCCATCAAGCCCGGCAAACAACGCGTGGACCCTCAACTCCACGAGGAAGATTACCTGGGCCTCGAGGGAGACCTCCGAGTGGCCGAGCAACTGGTTGAAGAAGCCAATCAACAGTATGCTGACGAAGCGCAGCGGCTATGGGACATCGCCGAAGCACGGGACATGGACAACATCGAAGCAGGCGTAGAGCGACTTGGAGATTTGGTAGCGACAGGTTGGTTTGAGCGGAACGCCAAGGATGGAGCTGTTGAGGAACTGATGAATTCACATCTCAAAGATGAGCCCCTATAAGCATCTTCTAAAGCCGTCGCTCAGCACTTCGGTTTATGACGGTGAAAGCCATCCTCGTTGCGGGAGGGTACGGTTCACGCCTTCATCCATTTACCCATTACACACAAAAAACGCTCCTCCCGCTTTACGAACGCCCCGTCATCGACTACACCTTGGGGACCATCCGTCGGGCAGGCATCAAAGACATCACCATCATCTCCAACCAATTCGTTGGCCAAATCACAAAGCACATCGGCCAAGGGCTTCCCGGTGAACGAATCCATTACGTCATTGAAGAGGAGCCGTTGGGGGTCGCCCACGCCTTGAATTTAGCACGGCCCTACAACAAAGATTCGCGATTGATGGTCTATTTTTCCGACAACATCACGACCCTTGAATTCAAAGAACACGTGTCGGCGTTTGAACAGGCCAAAGAGCCCCCTGGGTGCCTCCTCATCGCCCGCGAAGAGCCAAATCCACAGGCGTTTGGGGTCGCTGTTTTGGACGAAGAAGGTTCGATTTGTGATATCGTTGAAAAACCAAACAACCCACCTTCCAATCTAGCCATTGGGGGAATTTACATGTTTGATGAAAATTTTTGGCAGTACCTTGACCGCACTGTTGATCAACTCGGCGATGCTTTTTCCATTTCAGACATCACGCGAATCTACGTCAAAGCAGGACTGGCTGAGGTGCTTTCAGTTGGAACGGAAACCTGGGTCGACTGTGGAACTCCCGAGGCCCTTCTGCAAGCATCGCAAATGGCGAAGGATGGAAAATTAGACCCAACCCCCCACCGTTGAACTGGAGCATTGAACATGAAAATCGGAATCATTGGAGCAGGCATGGTTGGAGGAGCCATTGAACATTGTTTTGCCCATGCCCACGAATTGTTTGTTCACGACCCTG
The DNA here is from genome assembly GCA_013330155.1 of Candidatus Poseidonia sp. Lineage (GTDB taxonomy): Archaea > Thermoplasmatota > Poseidoniia > Poseidoniales > Poseidoniaceae > Poseidonia > Poseidonia sp8339u. Next base: position 6,213 of record DUIU01000207.1, read on the forward strand.
CAAGAGGGACTGAACTGAACCAAGTTATTGACAACGTGGACATGGCCTACATCGCTGTTCCAACTCCTCCCCATCCCGAAACAGGAGCCTGTGACACCCGCATCGTTGAAGAGGTGCTCGATGCTTTACCAGATGGATTCACGGCCGTCATCAAAAGCACCGTTGTGCCTGGAACAACGCAACAATACCACGAACGGTACAGCCAT
>DUIU01000014.1:0-1442 GCA_013330155.1 Candidatus Poseidonia sp.
AGCGCTCCTCACAGACCTCGGGAAGCGGCTCGCTCAAGGTGAACTCACGGCGACTGAAGCGGTGACCTTGGCGGTCGAAGCCATGGAAGACGAACCGTTGTTCAACGCTGGAAAAGGCTCAGTGCTGGACGAAAACGGCGAGGTGAGCATGGACGCCAGCATCATGCGAGGCGTGGACCAAGCAGCTGGCGCCGTCATCGGCCTGAAGACCTCACGCCACCCAATACGAGTAGCGCATCATCTGTTGGCCAAAGGTTGGCCCGTTATGTTGACCGGTTCGGCCGGCGACCGATTTGGCGAGGAAGAGGGAGTTGAGCAGGTGGAATTGCCATGGCTCAAAACCGAACTGCGTCAAGCGCAGTGGGCCAAATGGAAGGACCAACGCCTCCGCCCCGGGGCAACCGACGAAGAGGATGCTTTGCTCGACCACGATGGAGATGAGGATGGATGGGGCACGGTTGGAGCGGTGGCCTTGGACGTCCATGGAAACGTGGCTGCAGCCACGTCCACCGGCGGAATGACCGGAAAGCCGGTTGGACGTGTTGGTGACACCGGAATCATCGGAGCAGGCACCTGGGCTGACGCCAGCATAGCGGTTTCCTGCACCGGAATTGGTGAGGCCTTCATTCGAACGGCGGCGGCCCATTCAATGGCCATTCACCATCGAACGATGTCCTTGCCGCAGGCAGCGGAACGTGTGTTGAATGAAGTGGAACCGTTTGGCGGGCGTGGTGGATTGATTGCCCTCAACAGGCAAGGCGACGTCGTCATGCCATTTCAGACGATGTTGATGTACCGAGGGGTGTTTCAAGATGGCGAGGTGAAGGTTGGCATTGGACCGGAGTTCATTCAATCATAAACGCCCCTAAGTTCATGACCTGTTAGGCGGACCGGAGGCTTATGCCTGTGGATGCGGATGAAGCCTTGCGCAGAGCAACATTGATTCGCAGCGACCCGTCACTCCGAGGAATATCACGCCGCAACGCAGCGACCGAAGAAGGCGAAATCCTGTGGGAATACCTCGCTCCAGACGGTGAGCTCGTTGAGGAGGAAGATATCGTTGAACGCTGGAATAAGATGGGACTGCCGCCGGCGTGGGAAGATGTTTGGATTTGCCCCAATCCACGAGGCCACATTCAAGCAACTGGCAGGGACGTGAAAGGCCGATTGCAATACCGCTACCATTCTGATTGGACGGAGATCACCACCGAAATGAAGTACGATGACGTGGTGTATTTCGCCTCCCAACTCCCCCGCCTCCGGCGCCAAGTTGCTCGAGATTTGGAGTCGGGAGGAATGACCCTCAACACGGTCGCGGCCCTGGTGGTTCGATTGATTGACCTTTACAACATCCGCGTGGGTTCTGATGAATACGCGAAAGCCAACGAATCCTACGGTTTGACGACCCTCAAATCCATGCACGTGAAACACATCAAAGGAGA
>DUIU01000014.1:1805-2832 GCA_013330155.1 Candidatus Poseidonia sp.
CATCACCATCAAGGACGACTACCTCGTGGATTTGATTCTCAAAACCAATCGTCTCGGGGCAAAGAATGCTGACTTGTTCATGTACATCTCAGAGGCTGGAAACGAGGTTGACCTCAAGGCCGAACATATCAACCAGTACATTCGGGAGTCAAGTGGTATGGCGTTCACAGCCAAAAATTTCCGAACATGGGCGGCGACGTACCGTTGCGCAGAACGCTTGGCCTTTCTGGCCAGGCCAAAAACCAGCCAAGAAATGAAAAAATGGATGAGGTCCATTCCGAAGGTTGATTCAATGACCAAACTGTGGAGCGAAGGCGATTGGGCGCCTCCGGCCAGTGAAGCCGCCAAGAACAAGGCCATGCTTGCCGTTATTGATACCGTCGCTGCTGACCTTGGAAACACACGAACGGTGTGCCGTTCATCCTACATTCATCCTTGGTTCCTCGATGCTTGGGCGGAAGAACGGTTGGGGGAAAAATGGGCTGAATTTGAGGAAATGCGCGCCATGGGCAACATGACCGGGGGCGAAAGCACCACCCTTCGAATCTTGAAATCAGTCATCAAAGGGTGAGCCTCTTCATTGGGCTTGGTTCGCCTCTTTTTCTGTCTGCGCATTATTTATTAAATGCCGCCACCGGATTGAAATCATGGCAAAACACCGAGCGGGCGACCGTCGAATTATCAGCATCAGCATTCCAGAAGACTTGGCCAAAAAACTGGACCGTAAAGTCGGAAAAGGCCGAGCAGGTGGCCGGTCAGCGACCATCGCCCGGTTGATTCAGCAAGGGCTTGAAGAACAAACTCCCACGGTTTCTGAACCGCCTGCAGAAAGCCGTCGGGCAGAAGCCACCGAAGGGGAAGTGCGAATTGAATCCGATACGATGGGTGAGCTCAACGTCCCGGCCGACCGCTATTTTGGGTGTCAAACCGCTCGCTCACTTCTCAACTTTGATATCGGCCATGACACCATGCCTTTGGGCGTTGTTCGCGCCTTTGGTGTGCTAAAGCAAGCCGCTGCAAAGACCAA
>DUIU01000161.1 GCA_013330155.1 Candidatus Poseidonia sp.
CCAAAGCCAGGAGTCCAGGTCGGCATTCGGTCCTCTGAAATTCCCATGGAAATTCCTGTGTTTCGTCCAAGGTGTTGGTCGGGGAAAAACAAGACGGCCCCTTTGGGCCCCGCTCGCTCAAATGCCCAGGTAAGAACTCCCTCTGCGTTCGAAGAAGTGCACACCACACCGCCATGGCGACCGACGAAATCCTTGAGGTCTGCGCTGGAGTTCATGTAGGTCACTGGAACGAGGTAAGCCTCATCTTCACCAACAGGGTCTTCAGGATTTGAACGATGAATCGGGTCGGAGAGACCAGACTCTCGCAGCAATTCCTCCCAAGCCACTTCAACTTCGCTGAGGGTGGCCATGTCGGCCATGGAACATCCTGCACGTAGATTGGGAAGCATGACACTCTGCTCTTCAGAGGTCAAAATGTCGGCGGATTCAGCCATGAAATGAACGCCACAGAAAACGATGTATTTGGCGTCGGATTCCGCTGCTTTTTGACTCAGCATGAACGAGTCACCAAGAAAATCTGCGTGCATGACGATGCTGTCTCGTTGGTAATGATGGCCAAGGATGAGCAAGTCCTCACCGAGCTGGGTTTTGAGTTCCTCAATACGGTCGGCGACGGCTTGTTCCTCAATCGACAGGGTCGTATCCATGAAATCGACCGAACACATTGGAAGGGTTACCGCCATGGCTCTCATACTACCCAAGACTCAACCCTTTTTGAAGGAACGGATAGGCATGAACGTTCAAAAAGAAGGCCTTGGTGAGCGGTGCATGGTCTTCAACCCCGACCAACGCTTGCACCTCGGCGCTGAGGCTGAAGTTTGGAAAGGGGAGTGGTTCGGAAGACCGGCTGTCAGAAAACAACGACGCCCTCGGTCTTGGCGCCACCCAAACCTCGACCATCGGCTTGGCGTTCGTCGAATGATCAGTGAGGCAAGGTTGCTGATTCGAACTCGAAAAGCGGGTCTTTCCGTACCATCCGTATGGGACCTTGATTACGAAGGCGGACAACTCATCATTGAACACCTCGGCGGAAGACCGCTCATTGAAGTCCTCAACGATGCTTCCACCACCAAAGAGGAAGCCGAGTCCATTCTTCATCGGGTAGGGGCCTCCGTGCGAAGGCTCCACCGTGTCGCCACGACGCACGGCGATTTGTCAACCAATAACGTTCTGATCGAAGATGAACGCGTCCACCTCATCGATTTTGGACTCGCTTCCATCGAGTACGACGTTGAGCGATTTGGAATTGACTTGCATGTGCTGGACGAGATTCTCGGCGCCTCTCACCCACAATGGGAAGGGGCCATTGACTGGGTGATTGAAGGGTACCTCGCTGCCGAAAAGGAACTCGGTCCGGCTCCAGTGTTGCAGGGAGGTGCTGTGCCGTCGGCTTCTGAAGTCCATGCTCGCCTTGAGGACATCCGAACTCGTGTTCGTTATCACGGCTGACGGCTCAAGCGACGCTCACTTTGTCGCTGCCACATGTTCCAAGCAACGACAAAGAAGGCCGCAAGCACGCCAATTTGGAGCACGATGCTTGAATACAACCGCAATTCGGGTTCCCAAGAATAAATCTCAACTGAGACGGCCTCGCCGTCGGATTGGAAGTACACGAGGTGGTGTTCCAACACTTGGGGACCCCACTGATCGTTGGAATCCGATGTGAGGACATGCGAAGTGTTGGTCGCCAAGTCGGTGAAGTAGATCTCTCGATCAAGGTACTTCGCTTGTGGTGCGAGTGGATTGAAGTGATCTCGAACCGACCATGCCAAGACACCGTGGTCCAGAGAAAGGTCGGAAACATGGTATTTCGGATTGCTGGCCAACCATTGTTCTGCCGTGGTCCGATTGTAGAGAACCAAGCGGTCGGTGGCTGAAACATTCACGGTTACGGCAAGGTACTCTCGGTCGAAGGTCATGTTTTGGATGGTTGCATTTTCCATGTCGACCGGTGTCCCCCAGGAATTGAGAATCGAATCCTCCTCCGCGGGTGCTGAAGCGTTGATGGCATAACCAACTTGTCCACGAACACCCAATTGAATGATGTTAACATCCAGTGGTTGTTCCTCAGTGACGTAGGCGATTTCTGAACCCGAACAGGTCATGGAACGGATGCCATTGTGCCCCTCTCCAGGTTCGACAATGGGTGTTCCATCGAGGTCCATCACCTGCAATTCCCCTTGGGTGGTGTAAGCCACAACCAACGAAGAAGCCCGTTCACAGAGCAGAAGATGTTGATGTTCGCCAAGGGGCAGAACGTTGAGGGTGGTTTTGGGTTGATGGACATCGTACACGAAGAGCGAGGTTCCGTTGGAAACCACCAAACGGTCCATTTCAAGCGCATAAGATGAATTCAAATTGAGCCCTGGCACCTCGATGCCGGTCGAGTCAAAACCTTCGGACGAGAGGTCGTGAAGCATCATTGACACGCCTTCGCTTTGATTGTCCAAGGTCACCAACCAGCCATCGGCGGCGGCGGCGGCTTCCGGTGCTTCAACGCCTCCAGCAGGCATTGAACGATGAGTCAAATCCCACGTGACAACGGCCGCGACAAGAATCAGGATGACAACGGCGATGTGCCCCGTTTCTCTGCTGGACGGTGTGCGGTACTGTTTGAACGTTCGAGAAAGGCGGGAACGGAGCCACGTCCATGCTTGGCTCGGACGGGTCAAGACCGTCACGATTCGTGCGTTCATGGTGCGCTCATCAAAGAATTTCCACCACGTGTTTGAGGTACGGTCCGCCATGGAAACGGCAGCTCCGGCAATGAGCATACCCCCAATGATGTCAAGGAACCAGTGAATACCGAGGTAGATGATGGTAAACGCTGTGAGCAACGTGTAGGCAAAGACCGTGTAGCGGTACCGATTCCAACGACGGTCATCGTCAAACCTCGTCAAGCAAAGCCAGACGGCGAATGGAATTCCAATGTGGAGCGAAGGCATGCCGTTGGTGAACGGGTCGATGCGTCGGAACCAATCAGCGATTTCCGGCGTCAGCGTATAGGCGAGGGTCTCCATTTCAGGGATGGTGTCGCCCGTCACTCTGACGTTGAAGAAGAGGTAGAACGGTACGGCAAGGATGTAGACCCAAGCAATTGAAAGCGTGACTCGGTCAGCCAACCAGCGGTCGTCAAAATAAGCAAAATAGAAGATGGAGACATAGCAGATGAACATGAACCCTGCGACATAAAAATGCGTGAGGATGGTGGTAAGCCAATCCGCTTGGAAGGTTTGTTGAACCCACAACACCAGATTCCCTTCAATGGCCCAAATGTAAGGCGTCATGTCGAGTCCAGTGCTTGCCATCAACAGGCGGTCAACTTGGTCGAGGGTGTCTTTTGCGTTGTAGATGGCAAAGACGATCAGAATGTGAACCCAATAACGTCGAAAGAAGTCAACAAACGGTGGAAGTGACAACTTGGCCCAAGGGGGTTTGAACACCGGGAGCAGAATGACCCCCAGCGCCAAAGCACTGATCATCCAAGTCAAATAGACGCTCTGCACTTGGGCTCACTCCGGTTTAGGGTCATGCCCTCCCTTCATCAAAGCGTCGTCAACCTGCTGGGCGAAAGAGCGTTCTTTCTACCATGCACCGTGAACGTAAGGCTTCCCTCGGTCAGGGTCACGGCGGTTGGCCAAGTCGTAAATGCGTTCAAAGCGATAAATCCCGCTGGAGCAACCCTGAATCCATTCAAACGCCAAGGCGTACTTCCCGACGGTGCGGACCGTCGGTTTTTCTGCAGGAAGCGCTTCAACTTGGCGTCGTAGGCTCCGGCTGCTGTCGTCTTCGTTGCGCATGGGGGAGCACTTGGCACACGGGCACGCAAAACGTAGGTCGTCGTAAGAGACCGTGTATTCTGTTTCGTCTTCATAGGTGAGAACCATGTCCTGCTGACGGCGTTCCAATTTCTTCAGCGTTGGCAACACTTCGGTCATGGAGCCACCTCAAATGATCTCAAGGCCGCTATCAGCGCCGTCTGAGAGTTGGTCTTGAATCGCAGCGACCACCTTAGCAAAGGCAAGGGCGGAAGGACCTTCGGGCTCGGAAACGATGCGATGGACACCGTCATCACCTCCACGAACAAAACCAGGGTCAAAGGGAAGAGCTCCGAGGAAGGGAACACCGAATTCTTCGGCCGTGTCCTTGCCACCGCCTTCTTTGAAGATGTCAAGGGTAACCGAGAAGTCCCCCTTGTCATCAGCCGTGGCTGACAGCGTTTTTCCACCCGGGCCTGCGATGCTGACCTGAGTTCCCGGGGCGGTGTTGCCGTTGACGGTGAAGCCACTCATGTTTTCGACCACACCCAAGACAGGTACCTTGAGCGATTCTGAAAAGGTGATTGATTTCCG
>DUIU01000118.1:0-349 GCA_013330155.1 Candidatus Poseidonia sp.
TCCTGCCCATACTGGCGGCGGGTGAGGAGGACACCAAAGGCCAAACCAAAGGCAGAGGATGACAGGAACATTTTGTTGATGAGAATTGGATGGTCAACCCCCGTGCCCGGGCTTGATTGGATGCCGGTAATGATGGCAAATGGCATCGCTACCAAACCAAAGGCCAATGCGAAATGTGCCACATGGTCCACCAAACTAAGATGCCGTCCCATGTTGAGCCACCCATGGCTGGCCAGTCCTGCCAACAGGAAAGCAAGGCCGGCCATGGCGAAGGCACCGACGGCCAACTCGGTTGAGACCACGTGCAGGGTACCAGCCGAAACCATCAGTGCTCCACCTCCAACGCAAA
>DUIU01000118.1:630-873 GCA_013330155.1 Candidatus Poseidonia sp.
TCAGTGCTCCACCTCCAACGCAAAGGCATCATCTTTCGTTGCCTCGGGCGGGCGCTCATTTCGGCCTTGAAGCGACATGAAGGCCACCATGAACAAAAGAAGCATGGCCAGCGACTGAACATAGGCCGCCGTCTCATCGACGGTCCAAGACGGGTTTTCACTCTGGAGAGCAAACCATGGCGTTGATTGCTCAGGTCCCTCGCCTTGGAGATGCGCTCTCCATTCAACGGTGACAGGCTGGAG
>DUIU01000118.1:1098-4194 GCA_013330155.1 Candidatus Poseidonia sp.
CCCTACACGACGCTTTCCGATCTGGCGTTGACTGCTCAGGTCCCTCACCTTGGAGGTGTGCTCGCCATTCAACGGTGACAGGCTGGAGGCTTGCAGGGAGTTCAAACTCCCATGTCTCTTGGTCCAATTGAACGACCGAGGCGGTTTGCACTGGACCGCCGGAAACCCGCCATTCCACCTGCACGGCGTCCACTGCTTGGGTGGAGAGTTGGACGCTGGTCGCTTCTCCCACGGTCCGTGCTGTTGGTGGTTCAAAAGCTGGCGAGAGGCGAGGCAAATCTTCAGGCACAGGAACCACGTTGACTTGAATGGGTTCGAGTGATGAACCGAAGAAGGGGGCTTCGCTTCCGTCTTGCGTTCCATGATGAATGGCTGCGTGGAGCACGTAACTGCCGGTTGCCGGGGCGCGAAGGGTCCAGGACACCGTGTGTTCATTTTGTCCTGGTTCGATGAGGGCTTCGACGTAGTTTTGTGTGCCACCTTCGCTGTTAGAAACGATGGCCCATCCGTCATCAGCGGGTGTATCTCCCGCTCCCGAGAGGTCGGAAAGAAGGAAGATTCCCAGCAGCCCTGATACGGTGGTTTCGATGTTTGATACGGTGACATCAACACTGGTTGGCAATCCTTCGTAAGCGGTTGAAGGTCCGCTCACCACCACTGTGGAGGCCGAGGAACGGTTCATGTCAGCGTCTCCGTGGCACGCTCCACCACATTGGGCGTCAAACGTGCCATCGCCAACGCCGTTGGGGTTGGCTGAACCCATGGTTGGGACCAGGAGAAGGCTGGCCACGACAAGCAGCGTGAAAATCCGCTTCATGGTCGTTCACCTCCTCGGCGCATCATGAACTGAAGGAGAACGAGAAGGAACACCATGGAACCGCCCAATCCATAGCCAAGACCTTTGGCAGGTTCAGGTTGTTCAATCACGACATCCACCACTTGCAACGCCACCACGCTTGTGCCCTTCAGGAACGTTCGCTCTTCGGTGAAGGGCTGTACAGTGTAGGTGTTGAGGCCACTCATGAGCGGAAGGTCGGTGTGGGTCATTTCGGTGGTCGTCGCCACCAGCTCCCCGTTGCGGAGCACATCGAAGGAAACGACGTCACCCGTCCAAGTCCACGTGATCGTGACTCGGCCTTGACCGTCATGGGCTGCTTGGAGGTTCTGCACGGACGGGCCAGCGTTTGGTTCAAGCCTCACCGTGGTGTTGGCTTGTGCTCCGTTGCTATCGGTTATGGTGAGGGTGATGGTCGTGGCTTGGTCAACCACCACCGTGGGTCGTTCACCGGTGGCTGCACCGCCTTCCCATGTCCAAGTGTAGGCGACAATGCTTCCATCGGCGTCGGTTGATTCCTCGGCTGACAGGACCGTTGCCTCTTCAAGCCAAACATCGTTTGAGACGACCTCAATGACGGGGATTGGGGCTTGGTTGACCAGGGTGGCCGTGGCTTCAACTGGGGCACTCGTTTCACTTCCGTCATCGGCGACCACCACCAAGCGCCACGTCTGTTCGGGTGCTAATTTCTCGAGTGAAACTGAAGAGGCGTTAGCGAGGTTGGCGTCCCTAAAACCGTTCTTGAACCAAGCCGTGGTGTACGTTGTGTCATCACCATCTGCATCGATGACGCTGATGGTTGGCATCAAATCCGTTAGGGCATTGGTTTCCTCAGCCCAAAGGATGGAAACGATTGGGGCGGCATTCACGATGACCACCGATGGTGTGTTGGCCTGCGTCTCGTCGGTTCCATCACTGATGGAAACCACGGCGTACCATGCATCTCCTCGTGTCAGTTCGCCGGCTGCCATCTGGTCCCCATTGGTCAAACCAAGTTGTTCGACGCCGTTGAGGAACCATTGTACCTGCGTCAACTGCACTTGGTCGCCATCCACGTCGCTGGAGGTCAGATTCACGCTCAAGTTGTGAAGAGCGGAGAAGGACGGAGAGGTGAGTTCCACGCTCAGAACCTCAGGTGCAGCGTTGGCGACGGTCAGGGTTGGGCTAGAGGTCCACAGCGACCATGCTTCGCCATCCCAGGCACGAACGGACACCGACCATTGGTCTCCTTTGGTCGTGAAGGTCGCCGGAAGCGGGTTCAAACCCTCGGCTTGTGCAACGGGCTGCCCGTTTTTGGACCAGATGATTTCATGCCCGTCGATCACATCACCATCGGGGTCTGATTCGGTCCAGGTTGCGAAGATGTCGTCAAGGGTTGTTATGGCGGCGGTGGATGAAAGAATGACTTCCGAGATGACGGGAGGTTGGTTGCTTGAACCGATGACGATGGTGGGTGAGGTGAACCACGTGGAAAAGTCGGTACCATCGAAAACACGCACCTCAATTTCCCAAACATCACCCGGCCGAGTTGCAACCGCTGGTAGGGTTGTGGCGTTTTCAAGCGACGACACCAGGGCGCCGTCCAACCTCCAGCGGTTCTCGACTTGCGAGACGGTATCCCCGTCGACGTCATCCGTTTGGTAGGTGAACGTCACGTCCTCGTTGGTGTCGGGGGCTTCGTTGCTGGGTAGAATGCTCGTAATCGTGGGGGCTGAGTTCCCGATGACCGCCGTGTTGGACGATGCGGCCGCCCCTGTGTTGGTGCCATCTGAGGGGATGACGCTGGCGTACCATGACTCACCTTTGCTTGTGGCCGTTGAGGGGAGGGTGAGTCCTGTGTGGCTGCTCTGTAGAATTCCGTTTTGATACCAGCTCACCGTGGTCCCACTTTCGCTATCGCCATCATCGTCGTTGAAGGCATAGGTGACGGTTAGCGTATCGCTCGTGGTCGGGTTGGTTGGTGTTATGGCGACATTGGACACGGTTGGAGCGACGTTTGAGGGTATATCTTCGGCGAGGCTGATGGAAGAGGTGCCGTAATTATCGCCACTCGTGCCTCCGTTCCCGTTGGCAGCAAGGACGGCAAGGTCGAATTGGACGTTTCCTGAACCGGTGCTTGGTGCCGTCCAATCCATGGTCCACGAGGTGGTGCCCGGTGCGTAACCGTGGGTGGCTTGGAACCCGTTGGCGGAGACTTGGCTGTTGGCATCAGGATTGGAAAGAGCACCTCGGTTCACCTCGAGGGTGAAACCACCGGTGGT
>DUIU01000109.1 GCA_013330155.1 Candidatus Poseidonia sp.
GGCCGCCGCTAGCGCCACGGTCGGTGACGTCAAGTATCTCGACAAAGAACAGTGGGCCGACCGTCTTCAGCAACTGGCCAATCATCCTCTCGCCATTGTTCGTCGAAACCTTGTGCCCAACCTGCGCGAGTACATTGAACACGACCCCACGGATAGTCGAGGCGTTTTTCACGACCTTTGGAAAGACGGCGACGAAGTCGTCCGCACCCGTCTGCGTGAACTCATGTTGCGCATGGAAGAAGTTGCACCGGAGCATTTTGCTCCGCAAATCAAAGCATTGTACGATGCCGGCGCAGATTTGGAGCCGCTTTGGAAACCGCTCTCCCTTCGCCGTGCTGAGCGCAGCGAAGCCTGGCAGGCGTGGCTGGCTGGAGAAGGTGAACCACCCGTCAGCGAACAACGACCCGTTCATGTTTCTCAGATGGAAGCGCCTGACAATCTTCCAGAGCTTGGCGATGCTCTACGTTCGTTGGATGAGTGAATTTATTCTTCTTCATCCGCCAAAGGCCCGTTGGTGATGAGCCACACATAGAGGCCGTTCATCAAGGCAAAGAAACCGATCAGAGCGAGCAAGAGTCCAGTTGGTTCTGGAATAAACCCGCCCGTATCCCCCCATCGGATGGCTCTGGTCAGGACGAGGCAAGCGAGGCCAAACACCACCACTTGGAGCCAGGTGGTCTCCGGTGTTTTCCATCGGTTCACCGTTGGCGCCACTCCAACCATGCCAAAGGTATGGTTGAACCATGCCAAATAGATGAGCACCAAGCCCAACAGGCCGAACACGCCGCGTGTGAACGATGAGGAATCCCATGGTCCAGGCGGAGCCACGGTGGTGAGGGTTTGGGCGACGAGAAGGGTGCCAGCCACGAGAAGACCGACGGTGCCTTTTCGTTCCATCATGCCGTGCTGGGACGCCACGCTTGAAAGCCTGTGCCTTGTGTGGAGGGCCATGGACCCGGTTCGGGATGCCGTCTTGATTGCTGCGGGCCTTGGCACGCGAATGTTTCCAGCGAGTGCCTTTTCTTCCAAAGAATCGCTCCCCTTGGTCGATGTTCCTCTCCTTACCCACCTTCTTTTTGAAGCCAAAGAAGCAGGTGTGGAACGCATTCACATCGTCACCTCTCCGTCAAAATCGTTTGATTCTCTCCTCGAGGACCGCCGGGACCTTCACGCCCTAAGACCGCATCTCGATGAATCGCTGTTTCATGCTGTTGCCGACCTCGAAGTTCACGTTCACCTGCAACATCAGCCCATGGGGGTTGGAAACGCCATTGAAGCAGCGCTTCACGAAGTGGAAGGGCCGTTTTTGGTCATGCTTGGAGACACCCTCATGATGGATATGCATGCCCCTGTTGACGACTTCAAACCATCTGGGTGCTCAAAGCGCTTGATCGAGGCCTACATGAGCACCGGTGAGGCCACGGTGGGATTGATGGAAGTGGACGAAAGCGTCGTTTCACAGTACGGGATCGTAGCGCTAGAAGGCCAGCGCATTCACCACATCGTTGAGAAACCAACGCTTGACGCAGCCCCCTCTCGATTGGCCTTGTGCGGCCGCTATGTCTTTCCAAAAGAAACCCAGAAACTTCTGCAAACATACTCCTACGAAGCGCATGGAGATTTGCAAAGCATCGCTTTACTTCACCACTGGATGAACGATGGTACGCTTCACGGAGTCGTGTTTGATGAGACGCAGTGGTACGATTCAGGTGCCCCATTGCTGTGGTTAAAAGCGCAAGTTGACCATGCTTTACGCCGCCCCGATTATCGCGATGAGTTCACGCATTGGCTGAAGGGCCGACTTGACGGTTAACGCTGACCCGGCTTCCAAAACGTCAGAGGCTCGGGGAGTTCCCCCGAGGCATGACGCGCAGCCAAATGGTCGGCGCGTTCATTCCATCGATGGCCTCGGTGAGCTTTCACATGGGACCATGACAGTTCACGTAATGCAGCGACTTCCGTCCATAGCGTTTGCACATTGGCCACCAATTCTCGATTCTTCTTGGCTTTCCAAACCCCGCTTGCAAGGTTTCCTGCATAGGTTGAGTCCGCTCGGATCATTGCAGGGGACTCACCTCCCTCAACCAGAAGCCACCGAAGAGCGGCTGCGAAACCACTCAATTCTGCTGTGTTGTTGGAGCCAACCTCTGCACCGAGAAAACCCTCAGCGCTGGGAGAGGTAATGACGGGACCGGCTTCTTCATGGTGCAGTTCACCAGACCCTTTCCCAAGTCCAGAATCACCGATGACGACGACCAATCCCCAAGAGGCTGGGGTTGAAGCGTCGACGTTCTGGTTGCCAAGGCACGAACCATCGACGTACAGGGTCAACGCCGTGGCTTCAACCATGGACTCACTCGCCAATTTCCGCTTTGTAGGCGGCGGCGTCCATGAGCCCAGAAACAGCACCGGGGTTCTCCAGGGTCATCTTGACAATCCATCCATCACCGTAGGGTGAGGAATTCATGAGTTCGGGGGCGTCTTCAAGATCCATGTTGACAGCGGTGATGGTGCCGGCAAGTGGAGCGAAGATTGGGGATGCGGACTTGACCGATTCGACCACCGCAAATTCACCCATGTCGTCAACTTCATCGCCTTCTTCTGGAAGTTCGATGTACACGATGTCGGTCAACATGTCTTGGGCGTGGTCGGTGATGCCGATGGTGACGGTGTCCCCTTCAACTCGCATCCATTCGTGTTCTTTGGTGTAGTACAATCCTTCGGGGACATCGCTCATGGTCTCGCCTCTGCATCAAACGAGGTGGCGAATACACATCAACCCTACGATGCGACACTCATGCTTCTTCACTGAGGTCTTCGGTGAGAACCTTTGCTTCCATCTCGGCCCATTTGGCCGTTACATCCTCGGAGCGGTGGACTTCTTCAATGTCCGAACGAACGCGCTTGGCCATGGCATCCTCGGTCTCATGAGAGAACCAGCGCGCCAGTGGGCCGCCGCCGTTTCCAAGCATCCAGCCGAGGACAAAACAACCAACGGCCAAAACGATGAACAGTTCCAATGCAAGGTACGTTGAGCCAAAACTTCGGCCCGCCTGCAAACCAAACCCGATTCCAAGCAAGAGGCCCACGCCCGTTCCATAGAGGAGGCGTTCAACGGCAACGCTTGGGGGGTGCATGACCAGTCCAAGCAGGGTAGCCACATCAAAGAACCGATGCATGGATTCTTGCTCAATACGTTTCCCGCATGAGCTTGTGAATCTTGTAGGGCAACAAGGCACGGTTGACGGGGGTCACTTCGAGAATTCGACCATCGTCCCGGCGACGGATGTCTTGAAGCAGCGGATGGCGGCTTTTCTTGTGCAAGGTCAGCAAGGTTGGCATGTCCACTTCCAAAGCGCTACGCACCGCTTGAACGAACGCTTCCGATTCAACTGAGAATTTCCCAATCTCGTCAATGACCAACACTTCGCAATGGTGCTGAGCGTAATCAATGGCTGGCAGAGCCACTCGGTTGAGCTCTTCGACATCGATACCGTATCCAAGCACCCGCAGACGAGAGTCGATCTTCTTGTGAGCGATGGTACCTTCTTCTCCAGAAACAATGTCGATGACCTTGTAACCCATTCGCTCACCGTTTTCAAGCAACGGTTCGGTTCGCAGGCCACCCAAAATGGGGTTCTCTGTGGACCCCCCTCGCATAGAGATCTCTCGCTTTCGCTCGTCGAGGAGCATGTCGAGGACCTTTTCCATAACGGCTGATTTCCCACTGCGTGGCAAGCCAGTGATGCCAATCTTTGGATGAACGCCCATTGTCAATTCATCTCCCAAAGAGTACGCAGGTGGTGCTAACGAGGCAGTCGCTATAAATTATCGTGTTCAAAACGCGGGAATTCGGAAATCAAACGCGCGCTTTTCTCCGTTCAGCGGACGAGACTGCTGAATTGTGGAAAGGAGTCGGGTAGTTCAACTGGCAACATTTCCAATTCGTAATTGTTGACGTTGTTGTTGGCAGCCCAGGCTCGAGCCCATTCGTCAAGGTCGTTGTTGTTCAGGTGGTTGCAGAGCCATTCCAAGCCGGTTTCGATGTCCGAGTGCTCTTCCATCAAGCGGGATTGGATGTCGTCATGCAATTCGATGTGGTTCACGCTGTTCCCAAGAACACTCCCTTGGGGGATAACGGCCCAGCGCAGACGGCGTTCTTGATGAGCATTAACGATGGCTTGACAGGCCAGTCGGGGCCCGTAGGATGGATGGTTGTCGCCCACCCACATGGCAAGCTGGCGTTCACTCGCACGGGATGGAATGTCGGTCCGGAAGGCAGGATGGCGAATGAAAACTTTCCCATCTTCACTTTCTGAGAAGTGAACTCCCCGGATGAAAGGACGGCTTCGCTTGCCTTTGACCCATGTTTCGATGCTCTTGGCATGGGAAGTCTGGTCAATTTCTCCAACCCGCACACGAACCTGGCGTTTGTTGGTGGTCAGCGGGTGTTCTTCATCACTCAGGCGTGGGAGTTTCGCTAGGCGGTCAAGCACCTCAAGGGTGTAGGTGCGTTCAACGCGATCCCGGGGAAGACGAGGTACTGCCCATGTGTCTCGTGCCCAACCCGTCCACTGTTCTTCTTTGAGTTCAAACACAGGAACGCGGGAGGATAAACCCTCACCTTCACGGCGCAGGTCAGCCCGAGTAATCGGCCCTTGGAGGTTGAGTACGGGGGCTTCGCCGTTGGCGGTAATTCCGAGTACAACCACGCCTTGTGTCATTCCTGGGAAGAGAAGGTTGGCCTCCTCAATGGCCCAAGCATGGGTCCAGCCGTGGTGCTTGACAAGCAATTCTCGAAGCGGATGTGACGATTGTTCCCGAAGAAGACTGTCGGGTGCGATGATGCGTAATCGGCCTCCTTCATTCAAAATCTGGAGGCTGCGCTCGATGAATAAGCGGTAGAGGTTGACGTTTCCACGCATGGTGGAAAAACGAGGCGTGCCGTTGTCGGCAAGGCTTCGAAGTTGTTCACCCAATTCTTTGCGGAGTTGGCTGCCGTCTTCCATGCCTCTGAACCGGTCTTTAATGCGCAACCATGGCGGGTTGGTCAGTACCAGTTCAGGGGGTTGGTCCCATGGCCAATCACCTTGCAAAGCGTCTCCTTGACGAACACCACTGTCAAGCAAGGCTTCCATTTCCTTTCGAGAAATTTTTCCTGGTGTTTCGGGCCCAAAACTGACGAGCTCATGACGAATGGATTCGAGCAAAAGCCTTGTTTTTGTGCTCTTGACCACCAAGGGGTTGACATCCAAAAGTTGGATGTTTGAGAACAGACGGCGACTGTCTTCTTTGCGCAGTTCAAGGTCCGCATCTTCGTGAGCATCGGCGTGTCGTCGAATCAAGCGTGCATGGAACAAACCTCCTCCCGTTGCTGTGTCGGCCACCGGCAAAGGTATGCCGCTCAGCGTGCGTTTGTTGGCCTCAACAGCTTGTTGCTCAGCTTCGTCATCCACTTCATTGTCCTGGGTTGCCTTTGGCAAATTGAGTTGTTCAACGTGCTGGCGGAAGCCGGGAGGGAGGTTGCTGATCAGGAAATTGGACTGCTGAACGGGTTTCTTAGGATTCACCATGTTGTCTTTCATTTCAGAACAAATAACCGCGTCCGCCAAACGTGGTGGCGTAGGGTGGGCGCCTCGAGGAGAGCGTCCATCGGACTCGGCGTCATGACGAGCGAGAAGGTGGTCAAGCACATGACCTGGGTCCGTCAAAAGGTTGGCCGGGAGAGTTGGCCAGTCTTCGGGGAGAAGAGCGGCGATGGGCTGAAAGGTCTTGAGCGATTTTTCCCACGTGGTGAGCCAAATCTCAATTTGTTGTTCGCGGTTGTCAAGGCATCGGTCCAATCGTGCATACCATCCGCTAACCCCGTTTTGCAATGTCCCCACCAAACCGACGGGACGGCTTTCTCTCTTTGAAGATGTCTCTCAATGAGAGGATGGAAAACGCCCGTTACTTCGCCAAAAAAACACTGGCTTCTTCAAACCAATGCCATCCTTTTGTCACCCAATCAAGCAACAGTGAGAGTTGTTTCGGAGTCACGTCCGCCGCTTTCGCAATTTTACGAAGAGCGGTCAATTCTTTCCGGTCGTAATCCCCGTCAACAGCCGCGACCAACGCAGCGTCCCTGAGGACGAGTTGAGCAAAGACTGGATCAAGGTCGGCCAGAGATTGTTCAAGTGGAATGGGTTGTTCAAATCCTCCTCGAACAGTGATTCTCGATTCGGGGTGAATCATGGCTCGCCCCATCATGGCTTCAATCATGGCTATTTCTTCGCGCACCAATTCTCCATCCGCTGCTGCGATGAACACCAATATTTCGGCATAGCGGACGCGTTCTTGTGGCGAACGATGGATCAAACCATCGGGGAACATAC
>DUIU01000106.1:0-2208 GCA_013330155.1 Candidatus Poseidonia sp.
TTCTTCATCGAGGATGGTGCCTCGGTCTTGAAGGGACTCGAGTTGCTCTCGGTAGGCCGTTGCTTCGGGGTCCATTTCGCCCCTGCTTCCCGGGAACCGGTCTGCCCAGTCGCCGTCTGCGATGTCATCCGCTCGTCGACAAAAAGCGTAGATGGCGCACATGGCCAAGCGCTGTTCTTCTGGAAGGTACTTGAACGAATGATAGAAGTTCCCAGCCTCTCGCATGGTCAACTCTTCGCAGTAACGGTAAGCGAGTTTGTGAAGTTCAGCAGGAGGGACTTCTGACCAGATCGGGGCATCAAGATGGGCGAAGGGGTCGACCAATTCGTTGGTTTCTCCAACGATTCCAATGAACGCAGCACCCTCTCGAATGGCCTCCATGGCCGTGACACTGACAGCTTTGACGGCGTCCCTTGCGAGGGTGACACCAGCACGAACTCGGTCGAGAGTTGTGGGTGGGCGCACATCGCTTTCGTCGTTCCTGCTTGACGCGTTCCCCTTTAGGGGAAACAAAAGGTCAAGCGGTTTCCGGCGTTCTAGCATCCTAACCGGTTGGCCCTTGCATCCTTTGTTTAAGAGTCCTCGCCTTGGGGGTGCGGTGAAACGCCTCAAATAAATCGTTAGTAAGCATTTGATTACAAATGCCGATTAAATCTATAGAAGTCAAGACTTGTCTTTGTTCTTTTCAAGCAGGCGTCGTACGCCACCCGGGATGAGAAGTGCCCTCAGGAGTTTTCGTGCGTAGGTTTTCATTTCATCTCTCGTCACTTTTATCCGCTCATCCGAATTGAGGATGTTACCTTCTCGTAGCAAGGTCACGGTTCGCTGACCAACCAACACGGGTAGCATGCACGATGCCTTGAGTCGAAATTGAGTTTCAGGGATCATTCGTATGTATGCCGTTGCGGCCTCGAGATGTTCATTGGTAAGGTCCAGATAGCGGTTGTAGAGGGGACGAAATGTTTCCAGGTTTTGGTCGTCTAACAAATCTTCAGGACTCAATCCGATTTCATTCAAGGATGATTGAGGGATGTAGCATCGTCCAAAACGGAGGTCTTCTGGGATATCTCGCAGAATGTTGATCATTTGCAGAGCCTTGCCAAATCGGATGCCTCGTTCCATGAAGAGGGCTTCATCCTCGGGATTGAGTTTCATGAGGTGTGCGAGAGACATCTTGCTCCAAAATACTCCTACGCAACCGGCCACTCTGAAGGCATAATCGTCCAGTTCAACATCGGTTGGCAAGGCCGATACGGTGCCACCCTCGTTGGCTGTTCCAAAGCGCTCTAGGTCCAATATCTGGCCACCAACGATGACTTCGAGGCACTCAAGGATTCGCTCTTTGTCGCCTTGTTCGTACACGCTGAGCCCATCGACAACAAGGGGTACATTCCGGAGAAGCTCCGCCTCGTGTTCATTGGTTTGAAGGGCTGCAAGTTCTGAGAAGTCTGGGAGTTCACCGCCCCGCCCTTGGACCACATCGTTGTAGACCTTCAGGTGCTCAAGAAGCAAGGCAGTCTCGCCCACTTTTGTGTCAGCGATGGTGTCGGCTACCCTCGCCAGCAAATAGAGGAGGCCAATTTGTCCCCGTGTTTTCTTTGGGAGGTATTTCAGGGTTGGATAGAAGGACCGGGACGTGGTTTCAAGCAAGTTGTCAATCTTCTCGTCAATCAGTACTGGCATGTGGCCCCTCCCCAAACCTACGGGACTTTCCTCCCGCCATGAAGATATGGTTTGGCGTGGTTTGTGATGCCAGAGAAATCGTCGCAGGATTGAGTCAAGGAAGAGAATCTCGTCGCAACCCTTTAGGAAGGGTGGCATAAGCAACCTTTGGAAGGGGAGTACCATGAACTGCAATTCTTGCGGCGCCCAGATTCCAGCCGACAGCATGTTCTGTCCAGAATGCGGTGCCCGACAGGATGTTTCTGTCTCTGGCGGGTTTGCTCCCAATCCACAACCCAGCATCCCGACCTTCCCTCCTCAACAGCGGACTTTTGACCCCGTTTCCGGACAACCACAACGCATGCAACAAGAACACAACATGCAACAGATGGGTCAAGTCCAGCCCGATATGCTTCAAGGGATGGCCCAAGGAATTAATCAACACCAAAACCTTCCTCCTGGTACCTATCCTCAACAACCCCTTCAAGGTGGTTTCCCGCCAAACCAGTACCCTCCTCAGCAAGGCAATGTTCTCCCCAACTCTCC
>DUIU01000106.1:2531-3358 GCA_013330155.1 Candidatus Poseidonia sp.
CAAGCACCACGAACCGATATGCCTGCTATTCAGCGTGGCCCCTCCATCGCTAGCGGAGCGCTTCCCAACACAGGAAATGTCTCACCGCTCGCTGCAGGGGGTACCAAAATTGCTCAAAACCCAGCCAATTCCCCAACGGATGCAATGGTCAATCGCCTAGCAGAAGCCGAACGAGCCGTGAAGGACGAACGCCGGAATCAATGGTTGTCGATGAATCAATCCCCAGCTTCCTCTGTGTTGGCCAACCTTGGAGGGGGTGAATTACCTGCTCACCTTCGTACCGGAGCGGAAGGTGGCAATGCCGCAGCTGAAATCATGGCAGGTACCATGAACGCACCATCCAATGACGCCCCCAATGATGCATTGCTTCGCCGAATCTCAGAGGTTGCGGTGAGGCGGGTCGCTCGAAAGCGCGGCGTGGCTGTCGAAGCACCTCAGACCAAATTGGAGGACGACCAATTCATGGTCAACATCACCTACATCGACGATGGACGAGTCTTGGATACTCCCGAAGATTTGACACAAGCCTTCGAACACGCCATTCAGACTGAACTTGCCCTCAAGGGATACGATCTCTCATGTGCCATCACCATGTTCCGGTCCAAAGACGGAACCACCGAAAAACTTGGTGAGGCTGAAACTGAAGAAGACATGTTTGCCTGTGAAATCTGCGATGGCTTGGTAAAAGAAAGCGATTCAGTATGTCCTCATTGTGGTGCCGTGTTTGAAGAAGAGGATGAGGAAGAAGCCACTTCTTCTCCTCCAAAACGCTCAGGACCACCCGGCCCCGGTAAACGTGGTCCACCTGGTCCGAAGAAGAGCGGCCC
>DUIU01000212.1:0-3398 GCA_013330155.1 Candidatus Poseidonia sp.
GAACACTGGTCCCCCAAAGTCATCGCTGAGATGAACGATTACCAATTCAAACTCGTCAAGATTGAAGGCGAATTTGTCTGGCACGACCACAGCCACACCGATGAAGTGTTCATCGTCCTTGAAGGCAGCATGGGCATTGAATTTGAAGACCGGACCATCACGCTCAACGCTGGAGAAATGCACGTCGTCCCCAAAGGAACACGGCACAAGCCCTTCGCAGAAAGCGAATGCAAGGTCATGCTCGTGGAACCCAGAGGCGTCATCAACACGGGTGAAGCCGAAGGGGACCTCAAAGCTGACAACGATGTTTGGATTTAGACTGATAGCAACGCCCGTTTTGTTCAACGGGGAGGAGCTTGCCAATTTGTATGCTCAATGTAAGCGGCTTTTGGGACGCGCTGTGTTTCATTGAATTGTTCAATACGATGCGCCAACCAGGTGAACCATTCAAATCGAGTATCATCGAATTTTTCCCGTTCATTTTGGATCAGGGGGTGGCAAATGTCGTGCGTTGATAGGATGAGTCCGGAGTACATGTCGTACACCAGATGGAAATCAAGGTCGCCTCGATGAACCAGTGCACCCATGCTTTCCCATGTCGTCATGACAGCCATCAAATCAGGCCACCGCTCGCCATGGAATTCTTTGAATTTCTCAAGAGAGTCAATCTCAGGGGGCTGGTAAACCAATTCAACGACCCCGGCGACCCAATCTGGACGATTGAAATGTTCTGAAAGCATCAAGGCGGCCGCACTGTCTCGACCAGCCTTCATCTCACGAATTTGAAACCACGAGTAGATGGCTGCGCCAAGGATGGTTACCAATCCAAAAATTTCAGCGTAGGCGGCGGCGGCGTTCAAATCCATCATGTCCGAGGTGGAAGTCTCGGGATTTTGTTTTACGGGTCTCGGTGTTCATCGCTCTTGGCCTAACGTCGCTTGTGTCAAACCTTACCAACCAACTTTCGGTAAACCTCACCACTGCCCCGCAGTGTTCGTTCTTGTGTCTCAAAATCGACTTCATACAACCCAAACCGCATGGAATAACCTTCCGCCCACTCAAAATTATCCATCAACGACCAATGATGGTAGGAACGCACGTCGTGGCCCGCCGCGATGGCTTGAGAGAGGACCCAGAGGTGTCGCCTGAGGTGTTCGGTCCGCAACGTATCGTTTTTGTCCGCTACGCCGTTTTCGGTGATTTCTATGGGGACACCCAGCGGCGCAAGAAATTCAATCGCTCGACGAAGTCCTTCAGCGTACATTGGATAGCCGAATTCGGTGGTGATTTCCTGTGAGCGTTTTGGGAATTTCATGTGCCGAAGCGCCGGAAGCGAAAGCCCCGTCAGCACGTGCGTGTAGTAGTTGAGTCCGACAAAATCCAAGGTTCCTTTGGCCTCTGGCACGTCCTTGAACCACATTCGACCGCGCTGGATTCCACTTCTCCATGCCCCGTTCCAAAACCATTCCAGAAGACGAGCAAGGGGCCAATCAATCGGACTCCAACGGTTCTTCGGGTCAAACAGTGTGACGTTCTTCGCAAGGCCGATGGAAACGTTTGGATTTTTTTTCTTGAGGGCGCGGTAAACACTGCCGTGAGCAAAAAGAAGGTTGCGCATGACTCGAAGGGTGAGAGGAATGGAACGCCTTCCGGGAGGAAACATACCCAAGGTGTAGCCCATGGTGGAAAACACGGTCGGCTCGTTGATGGTGACCCACGTGGTGACCCGGTCGGACAACGCCTCGAAAACGCGTTCACAATAAGCCACAAACGAGGGAAGGTTCGCTCGGTCAGCAAATCCCCCCTTCGCTTCCCACCAGTCGGGATGAGAGAAGTGATGCAGCGTGACCACAGGACGAATGCCCCTCGCCAGAAGGTCGTCCACCATCGCTGAATAAACGGCAAGAGCGTTCACTTCCCATGCGCCCTCAGTTGGTTCCAATCGGCTCCATTCAATGGAAAACCGATAAGAGGTCATGCCAAGGTCGCTGAGCAATTGGAAATCGTCCTTCCATCGCACCCAGTAGTCGCACGCTGCGCCGCTGGGCTCGAGGCCCTTGGCCGCTTCATGAACGGTCCAATTGTTGACCTGGTTCCCCTCGACTTGATGGGCAGCTGTAGCGGTGCCCCATCGGAAGCCCTTCGGAAACGAAACATCGTCCAGATCAACGGCGTTCCAATCCTCGTGAGGTTCGGGGTATCGGCGTCGCCGGTACGTGATGAGGGTGATTTTGAACACCACGAATAACCCGAGAGCCACAATGAGCAGTCGCTCCCACATGAACGGTCAAAGCCTCCACCCCGTCTTTGTCGTTCGTATTGAACCACATCGCAAGTTGGAAGCTTCGGCCATGTTTCAACGCACTCGGCACGTTGTTTAGATTCCGTCGTAAACCGTGCAGTGTCGCCATTGAACGCAGTGTTGGATAATAATCTTTGAAACGGAGATTATTAGATTGGTTTAAATTGTTATTATCGTCGCCGAGGTTCATGGCTGAAGAAACTGATGTTGCCCAATCCACCGATGGAAGCCCCTACGATGTCATCGTTGTTGGGGCCGGGGCCGCTGGTGTGGGCGTTGGTATCTCGCTCCAACACGTCGGTATCGAAAATTATCTTGTGGTTGACCGTGCAAGTGTCGGGGCTTCCTTTGCTGCATGGCCTGCTGAAACCCGATTCATCACGCCCTCGTTCCCGAGCAATTCCATTGGAATGTTGGATTTGAATTCCGTCGGCATCGGAATCTCTCCGGCGTTTAACATGCGGATTGAACATCCAACGGGTCCCGAGTATGCCGAACATCTCCAATCCCTCGCCGAATTTTTTGAACTCCCACTCCGGGAAAACACCGATGTGCTCAGCATTGAGAAAAAGGACGAACTGTTTCATTTGGAAACGAAAAAAGAGACACTCTTGGCCAAGAACGTCATTTGGGCTGCGGGCGAATACCAATACCCCTCGCTGGGCGTTTTTGAAGGAAGTGAAACGTGTCGCCACACCTCGACCATCGCCTCCTACACCGAACTCGAGGGAGATGATTTTCTCATCGTCGGAGGTTATGAGAGCGGCATTGATGCAGCCTACCACTTGGCAAAGAACGACAAGAGCGTGCGCGTCTTTGATTTGAATCGCCCCTGGGCAGAAGCAAGTTCGGACCCAAGCATCGCGCTGTCGACCTTTTCCTTTGAGCGGATGCGCCATGAAAAGTTTGGAACGAACGTCGAGCTGTTCGAAGAAACCGGCGTTCAATCCGTCGTCCATGAAGACGGGGTGTACACCCTCACCACCGACAAAGGGCAAGTCTTCCAATCAGCCACCCAACCAATTTTGGCCAATGGGTTCGATGGAAGCCACAAATTTGTGTCCCACCTGTTTGAACAAAGGGACGATGGTTTTCC
>DUIU01000212.1:3770-6160 GCA_013330155.1 Candidatus Poseidonia sp.
TCGGTGCGTCATGACGGCCACATTTTCTGTTTTATCTTCAAATACAGGCAACGATTCGGCATCGTTGTCGAAGCCATTGCCTCTTCCCTTGGTCTGGAAACCGAAGATTTTGTTGAAGCGTACAAAAGTTGGGGCATGTACTTGGACGACCTATCATGCTGCGGCCAGGAGTGTTTGACGTGCTAAATGAACCCACGAAAAGACAACTTCAAATCCAAAAAGCAAGGAGTTTTGAATGGTTTGGCCAAACGATGGCTAGCCTGTGCTGGATCATCAGTGTCTTTGTGTATGAAAGCGACGTTGGACTTTGGAGCAACGGCGACTGGTTGCAATTGGCCGCTGCATCATGTTGGTTTGTGTCAAACGTTGCTGCCCTCGTTTCCATCGAGCCAAGCTCGGCTCAATAGACGACGATTCTTGCCTCAAAGCGAGGCGATGTCGTCTCGCCCCGTTGAAACGGCGAAATTCTTCTCGGCCTTTTGGTAGACCTTGGCATCAATGCTGCCTGTGCGCACGAGTGCTGAAAGGGAGGCGAGTGCAATGGCTGCTCCGTCGATTTCAAAGAAGCGCCGAAGGGCCTCGCGAGTGTCTGAGCGACCGAAACCGTCGGTGCCCAGTACGGTGTAAGGGCCACTGACCCATTGGCGAATCATGTCTGGAACGGCCGCCATGTTATCCGAGACGGCGATGGTGGGCAAAGGCTCGCTCAGGAGGGTCTCAACCCAGGGTTTCTGGAGGTCTTCGGTGGGGTGGAGGCGGTTGTGGCGGTCACAGGCTAGGCCTTCACGACGAAGTTCCCCGTACGAGGTTGCGGAATAAATTTCACAACGAACGCCATAGGTTTCCAATTTTTCAACGGCGTCGAGCACTTGGACCATGATTGGACCAGAGCCGATGAGGCGAACAACCGGTCCGTC
Organism: Candidatus Poseidonia sp.; assembly: GCA_013330155.1. Classification (GTDB taxonomy): domain Archaea; phylum Thermoplasmatota; class Poseidoniia; order Poseidoniales; family Poseidoniaceae; genus Poseidonia; species Poseidonia sp8339u. Next base: position 4,688 of record DUIU01000212.1, read on the forward strand.
ACCTTTGGGCGCACCACGGAGCAGGTACATGCCCTTGACAATCCCTTCATCCACGCCTTTGGGCTTGGGAGGCATGGGGTAGTTCTCGTTGTATATGGCGATGTAATGGAGCACGTCTTTGTTGTCGACGTACATTTCCTCAATGCCATGGCGGATAATGGTGGCAAGTTCGTAAGCGAAAGAAGGGTCCCAAGCTCGAACGGCGGGATTGGTGTGAGCCATGAGAAGCGAGTGGCCGTCTTGATGCTGCAAACCCTCACCGTTGAGGGTGGTTCGTCCCGATGTGGCCCCCATGAGGAAGCCACGAGCACGCTGGTCGGCGGCAGACCAAATGAGGTCGGCCACCCGTTGGAAGCCGAACATGGAATAGAAGGTGTAGAAGGGAACCGTTGGATAGAGGTGTGTCGAGTAAGAAGTAGCGGAAGCGATGAAGGTGGAAGTGGCTCCGGCTTCGTTGATCCCCTCTTCGAAAAGTTGTCCTTTCTCGGACTCTTTGTACTTCATCAGCACCTTGTGGTCAACCGGTTTGTACAACTGTCCTTCCGGGTGATAAATGCCGAATTCGGCAAAGAGTGGGTCCATACCAAACGTGCGCGCTTCATCCGGGATGATGGGGACAACACGCTGACCGAAGGTTTTGTCCTTCATCAACGAGCGAAGCACACGAACGAAAGCCATCGTCGTAGAGACTTCCATGCTTCCTTTGGTACCCTCGTCAAAATCGGCGTAGGCAGCGGCCTCGGGCAGAACGATGTTTTCGGAAGGCACCACGCGCTTTGGCATTGGACCGCCAAGCGCTGTACGGCGCTGATTGGCGTAAGCCACGAGTTCAGGGACATCTTCAGGCATGACGTAGGGATAAGATTCGAGGTCTTTGTCGGTAAACGATAGTCCGAGGTCCGTGCGCATGAATTGCATGGTTTCCATGTCGGCTTTCTTTTTCTGATGGGTGGTGTTTCGGCCAGCAAAAGCAGGACCGAGACCGTAGCCTTTGATGGTTCGAATCAACACAGCGGTCGGCTGCCCCTTGTGCGCCGTCGCTTGAGCGTAAGCGGCGTGAAGTTTGGTAAAATCATGCCCGCCGACATCAGCACACAGGGCTTCGAGGTCTTCATCCGAAAGGTGTGCAACAACCGCTGAGAGGCCTTCGGAGTTGAACAATTCCTTGCGAATCGTGGCACCGTCAGCGGTCATGAGGCGCTGTTCGTCGCCGTCAACAAGTTCGTTAAGGCGCTGAGCGAGGAGTCCTTGAGTGTCTCGAGCGAAAAGGTCGTCCCATGAACTTCCCCACAGGACTTTGATGACGTTCCAGCCTGCACCGCGGAAACGGCCTTCCAATTCTTGAACGATTTTCGAATTGCCACGAACAGGACCATCAAGTCGCTGAAGGTTGCAGTTCATGGTCATCACGATGTTGTCCAATCCCTCTCGTCCGGCGAGCGAGAGTTGTGAGAGGGATTCCGGTTCATCGGA
>DUIU01000005.1:0-2939 GCA_013330155.1 Candidatus Poseidonia sp.
AACGGAGCGCCATAAGCCAACGCAGCGACGGCGCTGTCTTTGACCTGACAACGAGGCACATCAACCAGCAATTTCTCGATGGGATGAACAATCGCCTTGAGAGCCTCTTCTTGTCCACATTCTTTCCAAAGCCAAACGGCGTCGGCCAACTGGTCCATGGTGACACAATCATTGAGGTCAAACATTCCTGAGCTTTCCCTTCGCAATTCCTTCAGGGTGACTGGCGTGTTGAGTAATAATCCCATATCACGGGCCATGGTTCGTATGTAGGTCCCTGCATCACAGGAAATACGAGCAACCGCATCGTTCCCTTCAACATCGAGCAACTCAAAGGCATGAATGGTACGGGTTCTGACCTGTACCTTCACCGCAGAGACTTCTGGAGGTACGTTGTAAATACGTCCGGTCATTGAAGCAATCGTGGTCTTCAAATCGGTTTCGTCAGGCATCGTGCGAAAACGAAACACAGCGATGTAGGTCTTTTTGTGCTTGAGAATCTTGTTGGTGATCTTCATGCAACGCCCGGCCATCAAAGGAAGAACACCCGTCGCAAAGGGGTCAAGCGTACCTCCATGTCCAAGTCGGTCGAGTCCAAGCAAATCACGAGCCCATGCAGCCAATTGATGGGAGGTTGGGCCCGCAGGTTTGTCCACGAGGATAAATCCAGAAGCGAGCCGTTGCTCAAGCGTTCGTTCATCAGGCACGGTACCAAAGGCATCGTCCGTTGTTGGCTTCGAATCAAGAACATGGACGCTCATTGTGCTTCCTCCAATATGGCGACGACAGCGTCCAGTATTTGAGATGCATTGAGGACCGTTGCGTCCAAAACATGAGTGTAAGGCTCAGGGTCTTCAGGGAGAAGGTCGTAGAGCAGCTTGAAACGTTCACCATCGATTGCCGAACGCTGATGGTTGGCATGAAGCGCTTCCTCAAGGGTCAAGCCTTCCCGTTCAGCCACCCGCCGTGCACGTTCCTCGTCGCTCACATCGAGCCAAAGACGAACAATGGGGAGTTCGAGTTTGTAGGCCCACCAACCCGCCAATCTCGATTCGACAATGTCGGCCGAATCGTCTCCTTGCATCCGTTGTCGAAGGAGTTCATCCAACGAGCGGTCTACATCAAGCTCATTTTTACAAAGTTCTCCAAAATCACCAAGCGACATTCCACGCCGTTTGGCTTCCTCTCGAAAGACATCCCCTCCATTCAAACAGGTCCAACCAAAACGGTCCATCAATCCCCGAACAAGGGTGCTTGTTCCGCTTCCCGGATGTCCTGAGACGGTCAAACGGACCATGTCTACACGACCCATTCATGAAAACAAATGTTGCATCGTTTCACTCTCGGACCATCGTGGGTAATGACGTCGCTGTCGCATTCAGGACATTCCAAGGCGATGCCAGCGAGAAGACCCGCAGATTCCTGGACTGCTGCCGGTTTTGCAGAGGAGGAAGATGAGCGCTTTCGTTGTTGCTGACTGCGTTTTGAGCGTTGTTGACGCTTCTTGGCCTGCGAAGAGGTCGCTGCAGGTTTCGTGGCGACGAGGTGGAGAAGCGGTTCCTTCAACACTTCACCGGAGACCACGAGTGGGTGAGATTTGTAGCGTGCCAGTTTGATGTGGCGGTCAAGAACACGGCCATAGGCGGCACTCATGCAGATGTAGCAACAAATCCAGGCGGGGAAAAAGAGGAACTTGCCTTCCAAAAGATGCCACTCCGGTGCCCATGGAAGCGAGACATAATCCACACGGAAGGTCTCAACCTTCGTGGTGAGCCATGCAAAGATACCGATGATGAAAATCATGGTGAACATCATGGGCTTCATGGCGCCCATTTGAACTTCCAATTGTTCGGGCATCATTTGCTGCTGGAGCGTCATCGCTTTTTCTTGAAGAATCGGGTCCCGAGAGAGGCGCGCTTCGTTCATGATTTGGCGAACTTGACCTTGTCGGTGACCGATGTGGGCTTGGTCCATGGGGTCGACAAAGAAGTTACGAATGACGGTGTTCAACGTCATGGAAAAGATGCCCAAGATCATGACGGTGATCACAAAAAAAGACTCCTCAGGAAGCAGAGGGGAGAGCAAGGGGTCGGCGGTAGTGCCAAGTGAAGTCCGGATGGAAGGCGTCATGATCAGGACGGTCATCAAAATCATGAACATCAGCATGACAAACATGGAACCGCCCGGAGGTGGGGGTGGTGGAGGCGACGAACCGTTGGCCATGTTTCCAACCCGGCGACGGTAGGGCATGAAGGTTAGCATGGGTTTTGAGGAATGTTGGCGTTCTGACGCAGGAAGCGTGAAGTTCAAACCTTCGGCCCTCTTAGGGGTCTCATGCGCCAGAGAGAACCCTTGGATGTATCTCCGACGTGGCGTTATCCACTCCCAATGCCAATGCCTGGCCAACCGGTCTGTGCCACGGAAATGGAGGCGAATGAACAACTGGAACGACTCCCAGCCACTCCCAAGGTGTTCTTCTGGACTGACGCAGAACGCAAATGTCCCGAAGGTTGGGGTTTCATCGCCAGCGTCCGTCAAGGCGTCCCACCCAGCGGTATCGAGGCAGAACTGAATGCGTGGGCCGACCAATACCCGAAAGCTTGGCTCGCCGTTGACCTACGAGATGGGGTCGTTCCACCTTCCACCGTTCGCCCTCTCGCTGAAGTCCTCATGGGACTCAAGAGGTCAGTGATCGTGATTGTCAGTCGGTCACCAGAGCACGAAGAATGGCCTCAATGGGTCTTGCCTGCTTGATGGTTAGACCATTTAGAAGCGAGGCGTTCACACGCCTCAGATGCCTTCAACCAATGAGCGTTTCAAAGGTCTACGAACGTGAAACCACAGGCGGCACATGTAGCGGCGTCGGCGGGAACCATCATATCACAAATCATGCACGATTTTTCTGCAGCACCATCGGTTTCTGCTTCTTCGGTTGATGCTTC
>DUIU01000005.1:3257-3508 GCA_013330155.1 Candidatus Poseidonia sp.
TGATGCTTCTGGTTCGTCCTCAGCAGCTTCGCCATCGGCGTGAGCCTCTTGCCAAGCCTTTGCGGCGTCTTCCAATTCAGCCTTCTTGAGGTAGCCATTGTCATCGTGATCGTAATCGGCGGCGAACGCAACGAACTCATCTCGATGAGCCGCATCAATGCCTGCCGCTTTCATAACGCGACCGAGCATGTCTTCACGGAACTTCATCTTGGGTGCGCTGTCCTCTTCAGATTCATTGGCTTCTGCATCAT
>DUIU01000099.1:0-3082 GCA_013330155.1 Candidatus Poseidonia sp.
ACGACCAGTATCAACTTCTTGGAGCAGACATGGATTTCGATATGATGATCTCCAACGACATGAACCTCGGAATTGACATTATGGTCGAGGGCGGTGGCGAGCAGTTGAACATTGACTTCGACACTGGAATTGAATTCAGTTATTCCATTGGCTCTGATGCAGAATGGCGCTTGGGCGCCCCTAGCCCGATTTACGTTGAGGCGGCTGCCAACGACAACACGGACTGGGATTGCATCGACGACCCATCCGATGTCGGCGTATACGGAGAAGGCGGCGAAGTAGAAGTCGAAGATTTGTGCGGAATGCTTGATGGCACCTACATCGGTTCGGCCGATTACAACGTTTATCTCAGTGGCTTGCCCATGGAAGAGTTTGGATTTGATGAAGGTCAATTCGATATCAGCATCAGCGACGAACTCACCAACGAAGGCGACTACGAAGGCGAGGCCAACATGGAAGATGTCAACTTCAACATGCGCTCGGACGAGACCTTGGAAGTTGACCTCGGCGACGGTACGGTCATCGATGCCACGCCCTGTGACACATGCCCCCCTGGAAACCCAGTCATGTTCATCATGATGGGCAACGTCATTACCCACGCCAGCCAATCTTTTGGCGAGGCGGTTGCAGAAGACTTTGAGGCCGAACTCGAAGATTCCTTCGCAGACATATTCGAGAACATCTTCGGCGTAGGTGGTGATGAAGATGACCACTACCATGACGATGACATGGTCATGTGCGACAGTGGTGAGATGATCTATGAATGGCAAATGAACAACGGAAACGAAGATTGCAGCGATGGTTCAGATGAAATGGACTTCTATCTTCGTGGTCAAATGAATGAGGACTGGGAATCTGGCGACTACTATTACGGATTTGGTCAACATATGGATATCGATGTCTTTGGATTCGAAACTTCACCCACCATCATGTGCGAGTACGATGGCATGTATCAAGAACTGACCATTGACAACGCCAACGATGGTTGGGACGATTGCGATGATGGCTCCGATGAGTTTGCCAACACCCAGACGACCACCTATACGTGCCATGACGGCATGGATATCTCCTTTGAACTCGTCAACGATGGAAGCAGCGATTGCGCGGATGGTTCGGATGAACCAGCTGACAACGAAGGAAAATGGTTCATGTGCGAAAATTATGACCAGATTCCATGGCAGTACGTCAACGACGGCGTGGCCAATTGCGAAGATGGAGGCGATGAGTACGATGAAAACGACGGGCAAACATTCTATTGCGCCGATTACACCAACTCCATTTCCTTTGAACTCCTCAATGACGGGACCGTTGACTGCCCGGATGGTTCTGATGAAGGCGAGGCCATCTTCTTCATGATGGACGCTTACATCAACGACGGAGACGGGAACGCCCTCATGGCAACTCAGGACCTCATGGTTTGCGCCAAATGGGGCTGCGATATTACAGTAGACGACGAGAGAAGCGATCAGTGGACTACCTACACCTCTGAAGTCATGGCACCGTCCACCTACGGCGGCATGGAAATGTGTTCTGGAGGGCACATTTCTGAAGCCGATGGCACGTTGCTCGTAGAGGCCACTGAGATTTGCAGTAGTCATTACATGGGCCCTGAAGTTTGGGGCACCCACGTGTACCTCGAAGAGGATAACCAACTCCGCGTCGTTGCCGAAGCCGGCTACGGCGAATATGATGACGTTACGATGTCGTGGCAACTGATGGACGTCACCGACGGGGCCAACACCATGGTGACCACAGGCTTCGAGGAGTGGGCCGATGAATCAACGCTCTACTCTGAGGAAATCGTTGACGTTTCCGGTCCAGGAGAATACTGCTTGGAAGTTCACCTTACACAAGCCGGCCAAAGCGAGCCCTTTGATTCACAGAGTGAATGCATTGAGTTCGAAGAAGCCCGCGAACCCAGCGACGAACTCATGACCATCGGTGAAGCGCTTGCTGAATCAGGTCTTGGAGATGTTCTCCAAGCCTTTGGCGAGAACATTGGTGCAACCTTCGAAGATGTCGCAGAGAATGAAGTTCCAGAATTCCCCTACGTTGACGGCATGTGGGCTCCTCTTTGGAGCGATGAACAGGCCACCATCGTGGGTGTTGGCCTTTACGCATGGGACGAGGACGAGAACGGCTACGTCATCGCTGGACCAACCACGACCGGCTACAGCGAAGACCGACCAATGACCTTCGCTAGCATCCGCTACATCACTGGCGCTCCTGCACAAGCAGCTCAGCAAGAAATGGCTGACTTTTCCGACCTTGAAGACATCGTGGACGTTGAAGACCACGACCTTGGTGAACTCTCGCAGGTGCTTGAAGACGCAGGTGCGGACACGTCCGACCTCGGATTCCCTGACAACACAGAAACGGGCGACGACAACACCGCCGAAGAAGTGGATGAACCTGAGACGGCAGAAGAAGCCGCTGAAGATTCAGGCCTCTTGCCCTTCGTCTCCCCACTCACGGTCATCGCTCTCATTGGCCTTGCTGCAGTTGCTGGCAACCGCCGAACTGAGAACGAGTGAAATCAAAAGGAAGAACGGGGAGGGTCAGCCGTGTTGCCACGGCCACCACCTCACCGGGCCTTTGGCATCATCCGTCTTTCCGTGACGGTGTTTTTGGCAGTGCACGTGTTCATCTCAGCATGGCTTGTGGCCACGGCTGAAGGCATCTACACCGAAGGGAAACCTGCTCCAACCGAAGCCCATTCGCTGATCGCCATCAACAAAGACCAGACCCTGATCGACATTGAAATTAAACGGGCGACGGCCTTTTTCTTCTATGCACTTGAACGGGACGGCGATGCAGCGGTTCCGGTCGACGATACGGCTTCCTCCAACGACACAGCCACGGAGGATGAGCCAGATTCGCCGAATGAGTCAGGTGAGGCCGATGAGCAAGGCGAGAATGAGGAACGAGAATGGCTTGCTTTTGGACGGCAGTCCATCAAACTTGGATTGGCTCTCTTGGTGTTGAGTGAGCTGCTGATGTTGTCGTCCTTCCGCTGGCGCCATCATGTTCGTTCGCTCGCTTTCTTGGGCACCCTTGTCGCTTTCTCGGTCATCTTCCCAGC
>DUIU01000099.1:3452-5456 GCA_013330155.1 Candidatus Poseidonia sp.
CCCGGCGCGAACATCGAGACTGTTTCCTTTGTCCACACCAACTCGTCATCGGATTTCTCCTTCATTTGGCTTGGAGTTCAACTGGAAGCGGACTTTTCGGGGTATGATTTGGGACTGGTTGAGCCAGAGAATCGAACCTCAGTAGCCGAAAATGTCCCTGCTAACGGGACCAGAGATTCTCGGTCATTCATCGCGTTCGAATCAACGTTTGATATTCAACTCGGGAAAAATCTGGACTCACTCCTCATCTTGCCTATCATGTGGTATCTTTTGCCTGCACCATCCATTGTGCAGAAGAAGCAATTCTTCGATGAAGAAGAGTAGTGGCGCCCACTCCGGGAATTGAACCCGGGTCGCAGGAATGACAATCCTGCATGATAACCTCTACACCAAGCGGGCAGTTTCATCTCCTCCGGGACGCAACCGCTATTTAAGCCGCGCCATGTGGCTAAATTGGGTGCCACCATGGGGAAACCAAAAACTTCTGCAGAAAAAGCCCGTGACGATGAAGAACAATCTCAACTGGATAACATGTTGGGCGACGCTTTTGGCGACATAGGCTCCATTGAACAACCTCCAGAAGAGGCTGAACCGGCACCCGTTGAAGATGAGAAGCCCAATGAGCCCAGCGGCCCACCAACCGGTCCACCAACCGGCCCACCGACTGGCCCACCCTCGGGCCCTCCATCTGGTCCGCCCTCAGGCCCCCCAAGCGGCCCGCCCTCAGGTCCCCCGAGTGCTCCACCAGCATCGAAGTCTGAGCCGGTTGAGAAAGCTCACGAAGAGGAAGCAGAACCCGTTCAAGCCGAACCGGCTGAGTCCGAACCGGAGCCCGCTGAAGAACCGACACCTGAACCAGAATCTCCCGCCGAACCAGAACCCGTTGAGGAAGCTCCGGCTGCTGAACCCGCTGAAGAAGCGACGCCTGAACCAGAGTCCCCTGCTGAACCAGAACCCGTTGAGGAAGCCCCGGTCGTCGAGGAACGAAGTGGAGAAGTTGACCAAGCGACGTTGGACATCCTTGCTGAAAAGGAAGCGGAACTCGAACGACTTCACATGGAGAATGCACGCCTCCGCCAATCGGTTGTCGGTGCAACCGAAGTCATCGAACAATTGGAGGAGCCCCCCATGCCACCACTTGTGGAAGACAACATCGTGATCCCCCCCTATGTCGTATCCGACTTTGTCCGTCTCGGACGGCAACTTGACCGCGAACATTTGGTTCGGGCCACCATGGGCTCTTTGGCGATGATTCATCCAGAACAGCCAGGTGTGATGGTTTCCACCAAACACATGGTCACCCTCCCTCGAATGAATGAACGGAGTTTGTGTGCAGCTCCTCTCGGCTCAACCTCTCCTCGGGGCGCACCTCCCGATTGGCACGCTCTTGAAGTCGTTCTCGCCTCCGTATCAATGGTGACCGGCGGTCCCGCCGCCGTCATCCATATGCATGGCCCCCATACCACTGCAGCGAGTTGCGAAAAAGACCTGGTGTTGTTGACGCCCATCGACGAGGTTGGAAAGCAGCACATTGGAAAGATCATCATCGTTGACCCTGACCCTGACCACCCCGAGGATTACCTTCGTCAGGTAGCAGAAGCCCTCAATCAAGGAGGCATGCGCTGTGTTGTGGTTCGCGGAAACGGCGCTTATGCCGTAGGGGCCGACTTTGACCAAGCGTGGGCGAATGCTGCGATGGTGGAACACAGCATGCAAATTCATCTTCTTGCCCGTCAAGCCAATCTCAAAATTTGAGTTCATATACCCTCAACGACTTCCTCTTTTGGAAGCGGGTGCAATGCTGACAGAGTTGTTGAACAACGACCAAATCCGAAAAGGGTGTTTTGGTTGCGAAGTTCATATACTGTTGGAAACTCACTCTCTCAAAGGTGGACACACATGGACAACAATATGAAATTTGAAGTTGAAATTGCAGACGCATCTGGACACTCTACCGTTCAGATGACACAGAACGAACTTACCGAGAAGGTCAACTCCACTCAG
>DUIU01000099.1:5511-5690 GCA_013330155.1 Candidatus Poseidonia sp.
CTTGCCCGTCAAGCCAATCTCAAACTTTGAGTTCATATACACTCAATGAGTTACACTCTCGAAAGGGAGCGTGGTGTCGATTTTATTTCGAAGCAGTGACAAAGGCCCAACATTGGGCCTAGATTTGTTTCTTAATATACTGTCAAAATCTCACTCTCTCAAAGGTGGACACACATGGA
>DUIU01000190.1:0-2200 GCA_013330155.1 Candidatus Poseidonia sp.
CCGTTCATGACCATGCAAATTGAATGGCGGAACAACACAACTGCCCTGCCCAGAGGAGCCACGGTCCTGATTGCCTTTCCGGGCGTGGCAAACATTGGCAAGGTAGCCGTAGATTCTGTTTGTGACCTTCACGAGAGCGTTGAGATAGCACGTCTTCACCCTGTTGGGTTGCCCCCTCATGCTGAACTTGATGAAGATGGATTGCTTGCTCCTCCGCATTTTTCTGTTCAACACGTTGCCACGAAGGGTGGAAACCCTCTCATCACCTTGACCGGAAAAGCGCAACCCAATGAACCAGGTCAGCAATCCAAACTCGCACGGGAAGTCATGAGATTCTTGCAAGAGGGGGGAGTCTCAAACGCGTTCGTGCTTGCAGGCATGATCGACAAACCAGAGATCAAGGAAACCTTTGCTGTAGCCAGTTCAGCAGCCTTCCGCATCGACATGGAATCGATGGGAGTGGATGTGCGAAGGGACGAGCCAAGGTCCGGCGCTATCGGGCTAGCGGCCCTACTGGCCTCCATGGGGCCACTGTATGACATCAACTCTGCTTGCATCATCGCAACCACGGTTGGAAACAGCGAGGACATCCTCGGCTCTCAACGAATGATTGAGCATTTGGAACAATGGTTCGGATTCGGATTGACGGTACCGACCAACGGAAACGAATGGCTCAGAGACAAACTCAAGGCCATCGCGCCGGAGACCGAAGAGGACCTCGTTGGCGAGATGACCGCATCCCATGATGCGTTCTATATGTGATTTCGAGCGCCGAGAGAGGGATTTGAACCCCCGCGTCCAAGGGACAGTGGATTTCGAATCCACCGCAATACCGGGCTATGCGACCTCGGCTCTAAGGCGAGGGTCTAGCGCCACGGTCATAAGCATGATGTTTGCTCGCTAAACCATGGAGATTCACTTTCATGGGACCGATATCGATGCCGTGGTTGAGGTTGAGCAAGGCACCACCGTCCGAACGGCTTTGCAAGCAGCAGGCATCCTTCCATCGATGGTGATTGTAAGTTATGATGGAACCGTCCTTCCTCACGCAACGCCACTCAATCAAGCGGTCAATCTGCTCGTCACCACCATTTCTTCAGGCGGTTGAACGCCCAACGCGTTCAATGATTTGCAAGCGTGAATGGCGAGTGTAATCGCAGCGCACTTCCGAGGCCCAAGCATCTAGCCCTAGATTTCCAATGGCCACAACATCTCCAACTTCCAGCATGGTGTATTGATGGTTCCAATCATCAGCCCATCCTTCGACTTTGCAGGCACCCGAATGGTCCATCAACATCAATCCTTTTCGCGACCAAGCTTTCCCTGTTTTACCTACGCCGCTCTTTTCGTAGGTGTAGACCACCGTCCCCCCCACGTTGTGTTTTGCTTGATAGTCAAAAAGATCGAAGGATTCAACCGATGGATCATCATCCGCAACCAGTTGTGAAAAGGGATCCATTTTGAGGACAATTTCGCCCTTCCAATTAATGGTAAACACGGCGTCTTTCACAAGAACCTTCACGCCCTTCATGGCCTGAACGGCTACGGTTGGCGAACCATCGGATTGCGAAGTGGACACGACTTGGATGTGGGCGGTATTGGTGCCTTGCTTGAGCATCATCTTCAGCGGCACCCCGTTTTTCACATAGCCAACGGAAAACAACTCTCCACGAACGGTAGCCCTCGGGTTGAGGGGGCCGATGTCCTGCAAAGGCGTTCGCTGGCTGGCACCAGGAAGTTGAACTGAGGACGGCAAGCGTCGTTCGTCAGTCCCCGTTCCGCCAGGACATACACTCCGCCAATCGCAACGTTCGCAACGTGATTCATCAGGAGCTTTCGTCGCTTTACCTCCGGGTGCAAAACCTCGCATTGGTTTTGGCTTAGGAGCGCATTCCTCTCGAGATGGTGTTTCAACTTTGAGCAAATCCCAGAGTCCTTTCATCTCTGTTTCAATGGCCTCCATTTCCTCCACCGACGGGACGTCGACGGTTTTGATGCTGGGATGGCCGAGGTACCAAATTTGGAGACCACTCACTTCTTCTGCTCGTTGATGAGTCACATGCCAAAGCATGGCGTAGATATTGAGTTGGTCGACATAATCTCCTGAGCGATCGTTGGCTCCAACACTTGCTTTGAGGTCAACAATGACTGGTGTGCCCGCCCAACGGTAAACAAGGTCATACTCACCTTGGAACCAGTG
>DUIU01000190.1:2572-3168 GCA_013330155.1 Candidatus Poseidonia sp.
GAAATCTCCCAAGCCTCCGTCCATGAAACCTCTCCTTCACCAGCAAGAGGATGCCCTGCCGTGAAGGGTTCGTGCGGGAAACCATCCGGCGCAGGCCACGTTTCTCGTTGCCCTTGCCGCCAAGCATCCAACCCTGGCCCACCTTTTCCCTTGAAGCAACGCTCAACTTCATGAAGATGAAAATCGATGGCGCTGACGACCATATCGAGGCAACGTTTCGGGTCGACATCGCTCCAATCGCCAGCTTTTCGTTCGTCTTTTTCCCATTGCTCTTGCATCCTTTTGAGGGCGGGAGGGAGGTGGGATTGAGCGCGTTCAGTCGCCCAGGCTTGGAGTTCTGCCCTTGATTGTGGACGTTCGTTCGGAAAAAATGGCATCAATCCGACGGCGGGCCAAGATTGTTCTTGACCGGTGCAAGGCTCCCCATTTTCGTGGTAGGGAGAGGGGCCAAGAGCGTCATGACTGGAGTTGGCTGCGACAAATCCCGGTGATTCTCGTAAAACCCTGCAAACCGCTTCTTCAACAGCCCTTCCAACGAAGAGGACTGGGATCTGGGGCATTTTGAATCGGTACACCTTTTGATAGAACCAAAGCCG
>DUIU01000190.1:3531-10263 GCA_013330155.1 Candidatus Poseidonia sp.
ATCTCGTTGACTGTCGGCCATGTGGACGGGCATAGCATCCACACATGGCCCACACTTTTTGAAGGCTGAGTGCGATGCATCTGCCTCATCGAACGGAGAAGGTCTCCATTCGTGTCTTTCGATTGTCGATTCGCAACTGAAGAATGCCTGAACGCCACCCGAGCTCCGCGCCCGTCATCGCCAATCCGTCTCCGGGACGAAGGGAAAGGAGGCGTTGGTTAATGCTGGCGCCGAAAGCCACCACTTCAGCAAGATGGTGGCCATCCCACAGCATAATGGAGAGCATGGTCCATGGTTTCCCGTCAATTCGGGTACCAGAGCGACGGCGAATGGACAAGACATGCCCTTTGACGTTCGCCCGCGTGCGCAAGAGACCGAGGCGAGTCAGTTCCGGAATCTCGGAACCTTCCATCCCTTCTGGTTTCAACAACTTCGTCGAACGGTCAACGTACAAACGAGCTTGGTCCCTCCAGACTCCTGGAAGGGCATCGATGACAAGCACCTCTTGCTCAAGGTGTTCATGAAGGTCTGGAAAGGCCCCCGGTTCGCTCTCTTCAAGCGTTATGTGTTGATTGCCCACGACCAACACGGCTCCAAGAACATGTTCAGAAAAATGGTTTGGCATCGGCCCCCATGCCCCCGTTAGGCGACCGGTGACGGCCACCCTTCCCTGCACTTGACCGAGCGGAGCATAGGGGGCAGTAATCTTGACATCAGGAAGATGGCGTATCCAATCAAGGTGTTCTGGAACCTCCCAATCCTCATCGTTGGAACGAGAGACACCGCACCACACACATCCTGCTGCAGTACCATCACAGGCAGATTCAGGCGGGGCAGGAAACGGCATCACGCCAGAAGCATGGTCTTGCATCGAACGATGATGGAGTGCGTAAGTCTCCGTCAATTCATCCATCTCCTCGGCCGATGGCACCTCATAGGGAACACGAGCACTGGCTTCCAAATACCATCCTTCCATTTCAGCAACGACTTCCCCTTCGTGGGTTGCATGCCAAAGCCAAGCATAGAACCGAAGTTGGTGTTCGAGCGACGAGGAAAACATTGACCCTGGATTACCCGATTTAATGTCAACAATTCGAATGCGACCGTCCCATCTCAACACCAGATCCAGTTCCCCAGAGGCCCAGCCATCAGGGTGATAGAGCCGTTGTGGTTGGTGGACACGCGGGTCCTTGAACCAAGGGCGAGCACATTCCCAAGCCTCATGCCATGTGATGTCAGAGCCTTTCTGCGACCATGCCGGAGAGGAGGAAGCAGTCCATGAGCGAAGTTCAACGTCTCGAACCTTCTCAGGAAGAGGAAAAGATGGAGGAGAACCAAGAGAGGGTTCGGGAACAGAAAACGGTTGGGTGTTCGTTCGACGAACCTCTAGGAACGGACCCCCTCCCGCTTCGTAGCATGCTTTGACCTCTTCAAAAAAAATCTCAAGGCCACCTGCTAGTCGTTCTTTCAACGAAGAAACAGAGACCGCCTCCCAAGCATCATCGGCTGATTTCCAAAGGACCTCGTCCCAATCCTTTGTCCCCGTTTCCATGGCCGAAATGGAAACATCATCGAGTCGGGTGAACGCCCAGTCTCGAAGTTCTTCAAACGACGAGACTTCAGGCGGATGCATCATCAAAAGTTCACAAAGGGCATCCTCAAGCACAATTCCGAGAATTTGAGAAGGTCGAGTGGCGCCTCGAAGGCCAACCTGATAGCCCAATAACCATTGCTGCGGGCAACGCAAATAGGTCGTGAGAGCGCTCGCTGAGAGTCGCCCTCGAGTCCGGCCAAGCGGGCCACCTCGTGGTGGAAGACCTACCGGTATGCCCCCACCTCCATAGGAAGAGGAGATGTACGCCTCACATCATGCATCGTAAGAATAATAGTCACCACTGCTTCGTTGCTGTCGGTCTTTTCGACTCTCAGTTTTGTTGATTCGAGGACGCCGCGAGTCATGATCTCGACGGAAGGTGACGTCGACTCCAGAAAGAAAGTGATTCATGCCTTCACGTAGATTGTAAGGGCCTGTCGCTTTTCCTTCAACACCGCCTTGTCCCTCAAACACCAACAAGGAATCAGAGACAATGTCGATGAAATACACATCGTGGTCAATGACAAAAGCTGACTTTTCATTGGCTTCCATGGTTCGACGGATGGCCTTGGCTGCTTCCATACGAGCGTTGGCGTCCAAGTGAGCAGATGGTTCATCCAAGAGGTAAAGGTCGGCATCCCTTCCAAGACATAGGGCGATGGATACAGATTGACGCTCACCACCGGAGAGTTTCTTGACACGCTTTGGAAGAAGTTGGTCTACACCAAGGGCCTTGATGACATTGACATGGAATTCCCCGCTTCGCCAGCGTGGTCCAAGTTCACTGTCAAGCCACAACTGGACCGTCCCATCAAAGTCAACATCGATGTGTTGTGGCTTGTAAGAGATGGTAGCATCAGCGGTAACCCAACCTTCGTCGTACTCATGCTCTCCTGCAAGGATTTTGATCATCGTGGATTTCCCAGTACCATTTGCACCGACCACACCGACCACTTCTGAGCGGTGTACGGCTCCATCACCAGAAGTAAGTTGAAAATTACCTAACTTTTTCTCCAAACCGCCCCAACTCACCACCGGAGTTCCTCGTTCGGCTGCGCGGTCTCGATGGCGAAGGAATTTGATGGGCTTGTCGCGTATACGGACGTTTTCTTCTGGAAGGTAGCCATCCAGGTAGGCATTGATGGCTTTTCTTGTATTACGAGCAGGCGTGAAAATACCGTAAGCGCCCTTGACTCCATAGACGACGTGGGTCAAGTCAGCGAGGACATCCAAGACGGCTAGATCGTGTTCAATGACGATGACACGCTTCTCCTCGGCCAATTCTTGGATGATTTTCACGATTCGCATCCGTTCAAAGATATCGAGGTACGAGGAGGGTTCGTCAAAGAAATAAACGTCCACATCCCGAAGCAGCGTTGCACAAATGGCGACCCGTTGAAGTTCACCACCTGAGAGCTGGTTCAAGGTGCGTTCGAGAAGGTGATCGATGCCCAGGTTGACGACCATCTCGTCATACAGCCCCCGTTCGTCAACTTTCTTCAGAAGAGAGGAGACGGTCCCTTCGACGCGTTTTGGTATTCGGTCAACATTTTGAGGTTTGAGGGCAACTTTCACCGTTTTCTTTTCCACGGCCGTGAGGAAATCTCTGAGCTCGCCCCGGGGAAGAGTTTCAATCACTTCACCCCATTCAGGTTCCTTGTTTTCCCAATCACCAAGGTTGGGAACAAGGCGCCCTGAAAGAACGCTCATGGCTGTTGATTTCCCCATTCCATTGGGACCAAGAATACCAACAACACGCTCTTGACTCGGTGTTGGAAGGCGGAAAAGGCGGAACCCATTCAACGAAAAACGATGAATCATGTCCGTGTCGAGTTCCGAGGGTAAGTTGATAATCATCACCGCATTATCTGGGCACAACTTTGCCCGAATGATGCACGGTGGGCAGGCGAACTCAGAGATTTTGATGGTCTTCCCTTCAACCACGATGCAATCCATTGAGCAGGTTTTCGACCACCGCTCCAAATACTCAAAGGCGTTGCTTTTCGGTTTGCAACGCTCTGGTACAACAACAGCGATTCTCATGGTTTTCCCCTCTCAACGTTGTGGAGCCCTTGCCCCAAAACAGAGGTGCCGGGCAAATAATTCTTCTCGGCTCAAATGAGACCCTTGAGGTGCTCATGTCCACGGATGAGGCGAACGGTGCACGGCGTAGGGAATTTCATGCTCGCCTTGCGAAGAGCATCTCGAGCAGTGAGGTAGTTAGGTGCGTCAACATGAATGGAAATCACACGCTGACCACGCTTCACACGAGCAGCCGTTCCGACGTTCTTACCAAATGCACAGCGCATACCTTGAGAAACACGGTCAGCACCGGCACCGGTGGCTTGCTTGTTCTCTCGGAGGACATGGTGTGGGAAGGTGTGAATACGAAGAGCATAGCCCTGGGCGCCAGCTTCCTTACGGATGGTGGAGTTTGACACGACACGAGCGGCTTCAAGGGCCGTGTGTCGAATCTGAACATCGTTATCGGCTCGGAGTTCAAGGACCACCTGGAACTCACCCGTCTCTGCAGCACGGCGGTTACCGACGTGGAATTGCATGATACGGTTGTTGGGAACACCACCGATGTACTTTCGACGGGTGTAGGCTGGGCCTTTCAAACGGCGGTACATCACTGCTGGTTTACGTGCCATAGGTATGCCTCCAAGCATGCCTGCGACCAATGCTCCCCTTATGATATCTCCGCACACGATTTCAATCCGTTCAACGCCAACAGCCACCCACTTGAAGCAAAGTCTTCATCATGCGCCGCTCCCAGCCCACCTCATGGCTGGCGGATTGAGGGGTCTCCTTGAGGAGGAATCCGAACACCAGTGGCTCACCCTGTCGTTGTTTGCGGTGTTTGTGGTGTTTGGCGCCTTCGCCATCGACGCCACTGAGCATTTTGTTGGTGACCAAATTGTCAAGGTCGAAGCCTTGCATGATGGTGGTTTGGTGACTGAAATTGAGTACCACGATGACGGAGGCGCATACACGGCACTTGTGTATGCTCCAAACGCCGGCTACCACATGTTTACCGAACATGCCGATGGAACGAGCACCGCCATTTACAATCCTGAAACCAACGACATTGGTGGTCAAGTAAATTTCATGAAAACCATGCCCGGCGGTGAACTTGTGTTTTCAGTTGAAGCCAACCAATTGATGGGCCTTCAAGGAAACATGATGATCACCTACGATTACACCTCCTTCAACGAGAGTTTCACCATTCATGATGTCGCTGACCGAGTCGGTGCAACCTCAACGGATCGGCTTCTTTTGACCATGGAAGGGAGCAGTACATCGTTCCGAGGCATCGTTGCTGGCGTCCCCACAGCTGCCATGTCCATCTCATCGGGCGTCCATTGGCACCACATAGAAGCACATTCAGACGGCCTATGGGCGGCCATTGGAACGCATTCGAGCACGTCTGGAGCGGACGGTTCAAGCCCAGCCTCGCCCCAATCTCGACCCGTCCTAGGATGGATCACCTGGGCAGGAGACTCAAACACACCCGTGCTGCGTAACGTTCAGATGTTTGGAACGGGTATATTCCATGGTTTTGCTCAATCTGGCACGGACCTTGTCGTCGGTGGAACCGTGGAAAGCCTTGTCATATCAGCGGATGAGGAAGTAAAACCAATCAATGCACCTTGCGCCTTGGCCGTGAGTGATACTGAAGGAAAAGTTTGGTTCATCGGCGCCCTTGGAAGCACAACGTTGGCCACCTACCAAGAAGGAACCCTGGAACTCCACCAACTCAGCAGCCACGTCCCCGTTGATGTCACCGATGCTGATGCCCAAGGAGAACACGTTCAGATTCACGGAACGGATGGGGATGGAAACCCGATTCAATGGAGCATCGACATAACAGCCGATGGCTCTATAGAGAGTGGTCGTGGATTCCTCAACCTCCTTTTCTTGCTCTCAGGAGCCATCCTTCTTGCGATGATGGCTACCCACGCCATCGAACAACTTCGGCAAAAGGCATGAAAGCGGTTTAACACGGCAAATGCGACCTGTTCAACCAATGGCTTGAGAACCTTCATGTGCCCTCGTCGGTCTTGAAGAATTCCAGCGTAAGCCATGGAGTGTGCAGAGATGACAAAACGGGGGATGATGGACCAGTTCTTTGACATCAAAGAACAACATCCCGACACCATTCTGTTCTTTCGAATGGGGGATTTCTACGAACTCTTTCATGAGGATGCTGAAGTGGCGGCGGATGTTTTGGGACTCTCCCTTACATCCAGAGACAAGAACGCTGAACAACCCATCCCCATGGCCGGATTCCCTTGGCATGGCCTAGAGGAACATCTGCGCACCATGCTGCGTGCTGGCCACAAGGTGACCGTAGCTGAGCAAGAGGAGGAACTGCGCCCTGGAGCGAAACTCCTCGAGCGCGTGGTGACCCGCGTCTACACTCCAGGAAGTTTGTACGAAGAGGGATTGCTTGAAAGCGATGAGCAATCGCTCCTCGCTTCGGTTGTTCTAGGAAGTGAAGCCCTTGGTTTGGCGGTGATCGACGCCTCAACTGGAAAGGCCTGGGCTTCAACCCACAACGGAGCAGACCGTTTTTTACGCCTTCAAGACGACCTCCTTCGCTGGCAGCCAAGCGAATTTGTCCTGACCCCAAAGGATGCAGAGGACGCTCACCTTGCTCGACTCTTTCCCCTTCTTGAGAAAACGATGGTCAGCCAACACAAACTGAGTCCGACCAAACGAGAGGAGCGGCTTCGGACAATGTTGAACGTTGCTGATTTGGGCCACCTTGATCTTGACCATGCGCCGCTGGCTCTCTCGGCCACTGGACTGGCCGCCGATTACCTGGCCACGGTTCATCTCCGAGTGGATGTGCATCTCCAAGACGTTGAACTCCTCGAAGAACAAGGCCACCTTTTGCTTGACCAAACAACCTTGCGCAACCTGGAGCTGACCTCCACCCTAGCAGGTGAATACGATGGAAGCCTTCTCTCCACCCTCAACCGTTGCCGTACAGCGATGGGTCGACGGCTCCTCAAAACATGGATACTCCATCCACTCTTGGAAATGGAAGCCATACAGACGCGGCATCATGCCGTAGGCACCTTGTCCCGGTCAGCCCGCCGATTGGATGGAATGCGGGAATCGCTCAAAGG
>DUIU01000190.1:10624-10860 GCA_013330155.1 Candidatus Poseidonia sp.
GCACGCGACTTGGTGGCCACGGCCCATGCGCTCGAACGCATGCCTGGTTTGGTGCAGTGGTGCAAGGACAGTCAAGACCCACTGCTGATTCACCTCAGTGAGCGTTTGGACCAACTCGATGAAATGATGCAAGCCATTCGAAACACCCTCAACGATGCACCGCCTCTTGGACTTCGAGACGGTGGTCTTTTGCGCCCTGGCGTCGACGAACAGGTGGACGAACTGCGCAAGGTCAC
>DUIU01000040.1 GCA_013330155.1 Candidatus Poseidonia sp.
GTTGCCAAAACAGAAGGAGGGCTTTGTAACGGAAACTTGGCGTTGACGGTGTCAGAAGGGGCCGTTCGAAAATACATCAAAGTCATGCGTTTCGTCATGGACCATTACGGCGTGGACCTCTACACGCGTCAAAATGCCGAATGGCTGGCCTCAAGCGCTGATTCCTTGTTCAACAACGACCGTGCGAAACAGCTCTCACTTTCGGATTTCTTATGATCACCGCAAGGGTTCTCGCCAAGGAGAATCGTTTTCATTCCAAGCCAGCTGGTCCTCTTCTTGGGAAAATTTCGCCGCTTTGAACGGTGTTTTTTCTGTCGTTTTGGTTTCCGCTTTGACCGGTTTCCACCGTGCGAGCAAGGCACGAATGCCTTGTTCACCCCATGCCACTGCAATGAGTAAGAGCGTCAAAACGACATGGCCAGCGGTTTGAATGGGTCCAAAGGGTTGGAGTTCGAGTTGTTGCGTAACCAGTACGCCCTCCTCAACGATGGTTTCTACGGTGTAGGTGCCGGGCTCCAATTCACCAGACCACACAGGAACGGTATCGGTTAACTGACCTGTCCAAGAATAAACAACGGTTTCGTTGTCTTTTTTGACCGCTATGCTGAGGTTGGCTTGGTCCAGGGAGGTGCTTGAGAAAGTTGATTCCAGCGTGGCTGGAATGGTCGCTGACGAGCCGAAGACAGGTGAAATATTCACCTCTCTGTGGGTTTGAAATTGACCCTCGGCATTGATTTCGTTCGGTGCAGATTGGCCAGCAACGTTCATCCAAATGGCGTTGATGAGCACAACCGCCACCACCCAGAGAAGCATGGTTTGCCATGGCAATCGCCGCTCCATGAGTCGCCTTGTCACCTTTTCCACTTAGCCTTATGTTCAGATGCCGACTTCATTTCATATCGATTCTTCGTGTTTCCCAAGCGGGGTCGAGAAGGCAGAGAATCTGTTCCATCCAAACTAATTTGGCCAGTTTACGGGCGGGATCGGTTGTGCCCGACCATGGGCCCACATGGTCGCTCGCAAATCCCACGTACCGGATTTTTTCGCTTTTCACTCCCAACCAAGCGAGGAAACATGCAGCACGGTCTCCATCCGTAAATCCACCAACGTTGTGCATGTCGTTGTATACCTCATCCGACTGATGGGTCAATACGAGGGGGACGCCACCCGCAGAGGCCCATTGATGCAAGCAACGCTTCCATGCCTCAACGTTGTCCCCGTGGCCATGGATGAGCAGTGGGATTCCATGTTGGGCTGCCTTGGAAAGGTGGGGTTCGCCATCGAGGTCGCTGACGACGCACAAAACATCAACTCGGCCCATGCAGGCTCCAACGGCTCCATCGGCGGCGATGAATACCGTCCCTGTGTCCCATTCACGGTTCATGGTCTCGGCATGAACGCCAGCTCCAACAAGGACAACGGTCTGAGCGTTTGCAATCGCTTCCTGCAATCGCTTCAGCGTCCTCGCTCGTTGCGGAGCAGTCCAATTGAGGCGCTCTGCTTCAGGGTGATGATTGCACGCGTCGCGCAGCGACGATGCGCTCGAAACATCTTCTTCGTAGGCCCAGCCAAAATGCTGCCGAACCTCGTGCTGGATGGCCAACAAGCGGGGTTCTGGCATGGGCCACACAAGTCATCGGGTGGAGGACGAGGTCAAGAAAGCCACCCAAGGTGGAACTTCATAATCCGTGGCCCTTTCCTCGGGACATGCCCGTGCCCACCACCCCGCCTCTCCTTACGGACGAGGTCACGTTGGCGC
Organism: Candidatus Poseidonia sp.; assembly: GCA_013330155.1. Classification (GTDB taxonomy): domain Archaea; phylum Thermoplasmatota; class Poseidoniia; order Poseidoniales; family Poseidoniaceae; genus Poseidonia; species Poseidonia sp8339u. The sequence goes on from DUIU01000040.1 coordinate 1,760, forward strand.
GCTATCCCTTTCTCCCACAAGCCTCGGATTGGATTCGCACCATGGCGGTGCGGCACAGCATTGACCTCAACGAACTCTTGGAAGGGACGTGGATGGAACAGGCACGGCAGCGAGCTCGTATTCGCCTCATCGATTCTGTTCAATCCAAAGAAGGCGTGCAGGTGGTCGGAGGTGACATTCACACCGAAGAAGGCCGCCTCATCGAGGCTTTCTCGTTTTATTACGCTCGATTGGTCATGTGCGCTAGTGAAGACGAGCGCCTCATTGCTCGTTGGGCTCAGGCTGAAGCGGCTCGTGCAGAACAATTGCTCATCCAAGACACCAGCAACCTCCCTGCCGTGGCCAGAACTTACATCACGGAGGTTGAGCAGACTTCCATCGCTCCATCCGTTCGTTCTACCCCATCGGGCATGGGCATGCATCAACTTCGGCAGCGCCCTTCTGACGAATGGCGTGTGGGTCTCGCTGATTTTATTGAAATCTGTCCAAAGATAACCGGGCACCGATGGCGACTGCCCAACGTGGACATCGAGAGAGGCTGGGTCAAACTCCACGGTGAGCGGCAGTATGCCTCTTCGGCCAAACTCGCTCGATTGTTGAGGGAGCGAATCAAGGCCGCTATTCAGGCCGAGACGCTCGAAAAGATGGCCGAAGTGACCACCGACCTTGCAGTACGTCTTGCTGAACCCGTCGGCATGGTTCGAAACTTAATGGCAAACAAAACCAGTGAGGCCATTGCGCTGGTTGGGGCAGAAGAGAGCGATTGGCCCCCCTGCATGCAGAAGACCATCGCTGACTTGGCCGGAGGAGTCAACGTGAATCACTTCGGGCGGTTGTTTCTTGCCTCAATGTCTGCGACCCTTGCTCTGCCGCAAGAGTCGTGTGTAGGTTTCTTCCGAGGTGCTCCCGACTTCAGTGAATCAACCACAACCTATCAGGTGGCACACGTCTATCAGCATGAATACACACCTGCAGGATGCGGGAAGCTCAAGGTGAACCACAATTGCCCAGTGCTTCCCGGCGATAACCGTACCTGCGACCAGCCCTGGATGGACCACCCGCTCAAGTACATCCGTGCAACTCAGCGATGGAAGCGGTTAACTGAACGGCCATCCTCCAACGAATCGACGGAAACGGAAAAACCCCCAAAATCTGACGATTGAGGCTGTTTAGCAGCCATCTTCTCTAAAAGAAAAGAGGTGATTCAGAGAACATGGAGGGGCAGGGCACCGTCGCCGAATCGTCATCGCCGCTCCCGTTATCGTACCGCCTAGCTCGCCGCTTCTATCAATTTCTCACGAACATTTGGTTTCGTGAAATCAACATCGTTGATGATGAGAACCTCCCTCCAGAAGGTGGTCGGTTGTACATCACCTGGCATCCCAGTGGACTCATCGACCCCATGCTGATGACATCCGTCCTACCTGGGCGACTCACCACGGTAGCGAAGCACACCCTCTTTCGAATACCCTTCCTTGGACGTCTGCTCAAAGCCTCGGGCGTCGTTCCAATTGAACGTCCACAAGACGCTAAGGACGCAGAGGCCGCCCGCCAGCGAAATGCTGACCGAATAAGCAACCTTTCATCCACCCTTGCTCAAGGAGGCAGCGTGTTGATCTTCCCCGAAGGAGTGACGCATGCGGATGCAGGCGTACGAAGAGTTCGCTCAGGAGCGGCACGAATCCTGCTTGCAGCCTTGCGAGAGGCCGAAGCGGCCGGCCTACCCAAACCCAACGTTGTCCCCGTGGGCCTTCACTATTCGGAATCCCAACGATTTCGAGAACGGGCAGCCGTGGTCGTTGAGCGTTCAATGAACCTGCCAGAAACTCCTCAATTGGAGGGGGATTTGGAGCAACAAGATGCAGCCGATCGGGCATGGGTGGACGAAGTAACGGAGGTCTTCAGTACCGAACTTCAACGCGTCAACCTTTCCAAAACTTCGTGGGCAGAGCGCACCATGATATGGCGAGGTCGTAGCTTGGTATATGCAGAAAAGCAGCGTCAAGTTGGAAAAGAATTGCGAAAACCGACCTTTGCCGAATCGGTCCTTGCAGCACGACGGCTACGCGCTGGATGGGAATTTATGGCCCAGAGAACTCCAGAAGAAACCGACGCTCTGGCCAAGCGGTGTCAAGACCACTTCGATGTTCTTGAACACCGTGGAATCACTCCGTACGATGTGGACGCCCGTCCCGAGCAACTTTCGCTCGCCGGATATGGAAAATACTTCTTTCAATGGCTTTGGGCTTTGATCTGGATGTTTGGGTTGATCACATGGAGCGCCATTGCGGGCAATTATGTGCCCTACAAGGCCAACGGTTTCCTCAGCTGGGGCATGAAACGGTTGAACTTGGACACTTCAGTGATTGGGACCATGAAAGTTCTCTCAGCCGTGGTGGTGTTCCCAATTTGGTGGATGATGGCATCCGCTTTCATCACCTGGTCATTGTTGAGTGGAAGCAGTCCTTTGAATGAACTCTTGCTCTCCCACTGGCTGTTGCTCAGCATAACAAAATTGCCGGCCTTGGGTGTGTTTGTCGTGTTCCTGTTTTGGTGGCCCCTCTCGGCCAAACTGCATCTCAAACTCTACGCCCGTTTACTTCGCGGAAGCCACAATTTGCAGCGATGGAAAATTTGGAAAGACGATACAAAAGACTGGGACCTTTTGGTTGAAGAGCAACGCCTTCTTTCGGCTCAACTCGTCAACATGGGCTCCGATTTGGTTTTGCCAGGCGACCCGGACTGGGAGGACCCTGCAGCGGGCCAAGACGATGTTGCCTCCGTCCGCTTCCGTCAACCCGAGCCCACGGCTTGAGTGGTTGGACCTCGGGTATTTTGCACAAGGGTTTGAATGAAAGAACCGCGGTGGCTTGTCCAAAGGGGGGTGCACATCCATGACCAGAACGTTGGTGTTGACCGTTGACCGAGATAACGACCTTGGTTTGAAAACTTCGATTCGGGGCCCTGTTGTTGGACGTCGTCAAGTGTTGACGGCTGCGCTCAAACTTGGCATTGCCGACCCGGAAGAGAGTGATACCAACGCCATCCTCGGTGCACTCTCACAACACGACAAGTTGGCTGAAGGAAAGCCCGAGGAAGACGAAGTCGAAATCGCCATTTTGACCGGTGATGAAAAGGTTGGTGTTCGTTCAGACCGAGCAATTGCTGCTCAGTTGGATGAGGTTGTTTCTGCGTTCCAACCCGACCAAGCCATCCTGGTGACCGACGGTGCTGAGGACGAAAGCGTCCTTCCCATCATCACTTCACAAGTCCGTATCGATCACGTTGAGAAAGTCATCGTCAAGCAATCAAAAGGCATTGAAGGGACTTACTACTACATCGTGAAAGCCCTCGAGGACCCAAAATGGCGCTCGAAAATTATGATTCCATTTGGGGCCGTCTTGGCGATTCTTGGCCTTGGAATCATGCTTCCCAACGAAATTGGAGGCGTCGTGATTGGTGCCTTGCCTCTCGTGTCCGGATTGTACATCTTCAGCAAAGGAGCAGGTATTGAATCCACCGTGAACCGTGTCATTCAAGAAATGCGAGAAAACGCTGATGCAGCCATGTTTTCTTCGCTGTTGTGGACAGCGACATTGTTCAGCGCCATCTTCGCTGTCGCTGAAGGCTGGCGTGCGTTTGGTGTGGCCGATGGCACAGCCACCTCTCCATCTATTCTCTGGCTGAGTGTTATTCACTCCTCACTGGCTTGGACGGTCATTGCTTTCCTGACCTCAACGGCAGGTTTCATGCTGCTTCGACTCAAACGAGGTTCCTTTTCTGGAAGCTTGATTGTGTTGAGCGTTTTTGGCATGGTGGTCTATTCGTTCCTCAACGCTGCTTTGGACATCGCCATCCGCGTCCTCGAGGGCACCTCCTACGAGTTCAGTGTGGAAATGATTCTCAACGACTTGGACACGCCGTTGATTTGGGTCGTCGTTCTGTGGATGGTGACCACCGTGGTTCGGACCCTCCAAACCCGACAGGCACAAGCCGACCGCTACTGGGGTATTTGATCAGAGCAAAAAGCGTGGCAATACCCTTGCCACCGTGTTGTGACCCACGACGCCGATAAGCGCCCCTTCTTCATCGACCACGCCAATTTGATTGAGGTCGTGGGTGAGCATCAACGCTCCGGCCTTGAGCAGCGGTGTCGTGGCTCGGACGGTCATAGGAGGATGGGTAAGGGCTTGTTGTGCAGGGATGGAGTGCATCCATGC
>DUIU01000183.1 GCA_013330155.1 Candidatus Poseidonia sp.
TGGAAAAACTCACGATAGCGTCCCGTTTTGAATTCCTCATACCGATAACACTGGCCGTAATAGGACAGCCTCAGTGGCTTGGTGTCCTGGCGCATTTCTTCAGCGACCATCCGCATGACAGGGGCCGTCAATTCAGGTCGCAGGGTGAGTTCACGTTCGCCCTTGTCCTGAAACGCATAGAGTTGGCCAATGACGCCCGGGCCGGATTTGGCCGTGAAGAGGTCAAGCGATTCGAACACAGGCGTTTGAACGCGGGAGAAACCGTGGCGCTGAGCCACGTCTTCGAGCAGGTGCTCCAACGCTAAACGTCGCTTCATCGCCGCAGGCGTGAAGTCTCGCGTCCCACGTGGTCGTTGCACCATCGCACCGAGCGTGCCGCTGAGGCTTCAAGACCCCTTCGCCTCTTCTATGCGCCATCCAGTGGATTGTGAGATCATTCTTCTTCCGAGGGCGCATCGGTCCACACGTCTTCGCCTTCCGAGAGACCCCACGTGGTTCCGGGATTGTTCTCAGGTTGATTCTGCGGTGATTCAAGGGTGTTTTTCTCCGCGACCACGGCGTCCAAATCGGGCGCTTCAGGGACATCAGGCAGTACAACCTCGTCCTTTTTTGCAATCTCATCGAGCTTCTCAATAAGTTCCCAATCGGGCTCCTCAGCTCCGGACTGGACGCCTTTGTCTTGGCGAACTTGGACCAAATCTGCCGCATTCAGCACGTCGTCGTCGCTAGCCACCTCTTCGCTCATGGCCGTTTGGTCAAGCGGGCGAAGGGCGGCGTTGGCGTCGTCCCCCTTGGCCTCGAAGGTCGCGGATTCAGGAGCCGAGACACCCAGGGACTTCCATGCATCGGAGACCTGCGTGGCTTCGGGAACAAGTGAGCGGCTGCGCTCTTCGGCCTTGCGGCGTTCGTAGGCGGCTTTGTGTTCTGCCTCCTCATTCTCAGCCCGCATTCGAGCCTCAACCTCTCGCCAGGTCTGTTGCTCTTCTTTGAGGCGGGCTTTTTCCTCTTGGCGCTCAATCATGAGGGGCGTCGGTCGGTCGTACCGTTTCCAGAAGAAGTAACTCACGGCAATGAAAACAAGCGAGGCAATGAGGCCCGTCGTGAGGGTGTCCCACAACTCGCTCATTGAGCATCACCTTTAATCGGCCAGTTCGGCATCAACGGAGGCGGTCAAATGCTCAAACCCAACGATCACATCTCCAACTTGGCCGACGAGTTCGTCAGAACCACCAGGAAGTTCGGAGATGTCAGCATCTGCTCCTTCTGGGACGTTGCGGAAGAGTGGACGCTCGATGAGTTTCTTGTTCAAGATCATGAAGAGTGTCGCCACCACGCCCCAGAACAGGAGAATGATGCTCAAACCCTTCGGATTGGATGGGTCCCAAACGTTGGGCGTGTTGGCAATCATGTCGGAGAAGTAGGAGAACATCAGGATGAAGAATAAGACTGGGAAAGCGATGTAAATCAGAATGTCCCACCAGCGACCGACTTCCAAATCGTTGTCGCCCGTGTTGATGAAATCATCACGGAACGCCGAGACGCCGAGTCCAAGGTAGCCAGCAAAGCCAGGTGCTGCCGTTCCTTCTTCAACCGCCTTGCGCCACTTCATGAAACCGTATTTCCAAATTGAGAAGGCGATGAACAGCCCCGAAAACATGAGGCCATAGCCCCAAATGTGGTCTTGCACTTCAAGGAATTCAGGGAAGGCAACGCCGGCACTGTCGAACTTGATCCACATGACGGCGGAAGGGATTCCGAAGATGAACAGGGCCAAGCCGGTGATGAGTACGGAGCGCTCTCGTTCGTAGCCGTGGTCAACGAAGTTGCGGACACAGAGTTCGACGGTTGAAATCATGGAGGTCAAGGCTGCGAACGACAAAGCGAGGAAGAACATCGCCGTCATGATGAGCGGTCCAATGGCGCCACCTGGTGCTTGAGCAAACACCTCTGGAAGGGCGAGGAAGGTAATGGCCGAGGAACCACCGGTGACGGTGGCCAAGGGGTCTGGGTTCACAGCGAAGATGGCCGAAAGGACGGCGAGACCAGCGATGATGGAAATGCTGTTGTTGGCCAGCCCCATCGTGAAGGCGTTGAGGACGGTGTCCTCGTCTTTGCTCATGTACACGGCGTAGGTGATGCACATTCCCATACCGGCCGAACAGGACCAAGCGGACTGCGAGAGGCCGTTGATCCATACCTCTGGTTCAAACAGCATGTCAAAATCAACGGTGAACATGAAGAGTGCTCCGTCAAGGGTGCCGTCGCTGAGGTCCATCCACAACGAAAGGAAGAGGGTCAGGAAGAGCAAGACAAAGAGGGAAATCATGAGGTAGAAGTTCACCTTCTCAATGGCCTTGGCTCCTTTCCAAATGGTGCCGAGCACCAGAAGAATCACCACGAATTGGAAGAAGATAACCTGTCCCGAAGATTGCAAAAATGCATTCCACACCTCGGTGGTGTCGACCTTATCGCCGTTCAGTGCGCCAGTGATGCCCAATTGGAAGTATTTCAGCGTCCATCCCGAAACCACGGCGTAGTAGAACCCAATAGCGGTTGAGATCCATGCGGTCCACAATCCCATCCAAGCAAAACGTCGTCCAGCGAAAATACGGAAGGTACCGATGGTTCCAGTTCGACTTCGTTTGCCCATGGCGTATTCAGCAATGACGAGCGGAATCGACCATGCAAACAGGAAAATCAGCCATGGAATGAGGAAGGTACCCCCTCCGTTCGCACCGACCATCCGAGGGAAACGCCAGATATTACCCGTACCGATAGCTGCACCAATGGAAGCGAAGATGAGGCCGAGACGGCCATTGAATTGGTCACTTTCTGACATGGTATCACCTCAGTCCTCCGAGAGGCTGCCAACCTCAACTTGCGTGCCGCGTAAATCCCCTTCGTACACTTTGTCGTCTTCGCCGTCATCGCCCAACATGATGCGGAGCGCAACCGCAAGACCGCCCCAAACGAAGGTGGCGACGAGCGAGAAGGTGAAGAAGGCCCCAAAGACGCTACCAAATGCAGCGCGATAGGTCACATCAAGAACATAATAATCGCCGTCTGCAGGGTACTGGTAAAGGTCGGCACCGCCCAACGTTGAAACCGTGGCTTTGTAGTGGATTTTACCGGTGGCGGTCTCAGAAACAGGCAGCATGGCTTGTAGAAGCGTCCCGTTGCCTGCCGAGGTTGTGCATCCGTCATCGACCATCTTCACGCTGGCAGTTTCCCACGGAGTGGTGGACCATTCACGAGGACCAAAGTCGCTTTGCATACGGCTTGGTTTCACTTGCCTCCATTGCACCTTGCTGTCGGTGGCGCTGTAAGGGAATTGGTTGGAAACGCAAATTTCGATGGGGATATCGCCCTCGTCTGGAATGGTGACCATCGAGGGCTGCTTGAGGTAGTTCTGCTGGGAAATGTTGGCGATTTCAAGGTCGGCTCGCTCCCGCGGGTTGTCGGCGATTTCGGCGATGTAGAATCCAAGACCGAGGTTGCGAACAGCGATGTGGTCAATGTCGTCCGGGTGCTGATGGAATGCCGTTCCGATTTCAGAGGTGTAGCAATAGGAGCCGTGGACACCGTAGTGCCAATCGCAGAAGTCACCCGAGGT
>DUIU01000200.1:0-298 GCA_013330155.1 Candidatus Poseidonia sp.
AGCAATTGAAACTCATCATCAAAACATGAAGGTTCCAACCCCCTGGGTCGGCGCACCGTAGCCCGAACAACACTCCCTGTTCAGGGTTGTCGCACAAAGCAATATAGCGACCACGAATGCAGTCATCGTCATGCCTGATGAGAACGTCAACAGTCAACCACCCCAACCCATCCTCATCCAAGGAGGCGGAATTGCGCCCTCAGAGAACGACCTAGCGACACAGGATGACGCCCCTCAACCCACGCCAACCGAGCCTGTATCCTCGCCAGACGAATCACAGTCAAACCCAACGAACTAC
>DUIU01000200.1:549-3136 GCA_013330155.1 Candidatus Poseidonia sp.
GAAGTCAAAACCTTAGCCGACCTACCTGAAAAAGAGGCCACGTCATCTTATGTGGCTCCGGGCGCTGTGTTAATTGGCGCAGGACTGCTTCTGATGGTGACTGAAGCAGCTTGTTTTGGGTTTTTTGGGATTGCAGGGGGAGTGTTTATACTTCTTTTAGGAGCGATGGGCGGTTTCTCATCGGAAAACCCTGATAGTGTGCTGGTATCAGCAAAGAACGAACTTCTTCGTCGCAACGAGTGATGGGGAAAAGCAAACGGTGCTTTGCCAGGCCGTCCGAGTATTCACTCGCCAACGCGCTCAATGACACGGACGTGGTCGCCGCGCNNTCACAGTCAAACCCAACGAACTACCTCGCTGAAGCCATCGAACGTTATGAGTCCCTGAAATCGACCTCCGACCCAGGAAACGGCTTAGCTGTCCTCGGCCTCATACTGATGGTCGTGAGCCTTTTCATTGGCGTTTCAGCAGTGATGGAGGGGTTGACCGGAGGAGGGTCCGATGATGGCTTGACGCTGTGTTTCGGTGGTCTGTTCATTGGACTCTTGGTTTGTGTGGGTGGTGTCTCACAATCAACCACATACCAAGGAGAATTGAAAAAAACTCTCGCAGAAATCAAATCCTTAGCCAACCTTCCTGAAAAGAAGACAACGCCATCTTATGTGCTCCTGGGCAGCATCTTATGCGTTCTGGGAATTCTTGTCATCGGCATTATTGAAGAAATCGCCGGGTTCCTCTTGTTACTTGGGGGATTGTTTACATTCCTCTTCGGGGCAATGACCGGCTCAACATCCGAAAAACATGAAGATGTGCTGGTCGCAGCAAAGAAAGAAGTTCTTCGTCGCGAAGAGTGATGGGGAAAGCAAACCTTGCTTTGCCTGACCATTCGAGTGTTCACTCGCCAACGCGCTCGATGACACGGACGTGGTCGCCGCGCATGTTGAGCGTCATCGGGATGATTTGCTCGTAGAGTTCCATGCTGACCTCTTCCTTGGATTCGGACACGCTGGTGATGCGAGCCTTCTCGCCCTTGAAGGCGCCAGTGACGACTTCGACGATGCAGCCGACCTCGATGCCGCTGGTGACGGCCTTGGGTTCGAGATAAGGCAGAATGTCCTGAAGTGGGGCTTCACCGGGAAGCACGTTCTTGGCGTTCTTGAGCGGCGACTGGTTGATTCCTCGGCGAGCTGAGGGGTCTCGTCCACCAGAGCGGCCGATGAGCTTCTCCACGTGGTGAAGGGCGCTGGATTCCACAAAGACGTAGCCACGCATGGCCGGTGGGTGAAGAATGGACATGATCTCAGCCTGAAGGGAAACCATCGAACCGCTGCCGTGGAGGCGAGCGTACATTTCGTCAGCCACACGCTGTTCGGAGTTGATGGCGGTCTTCACGATGTAGAGGAAAGAGCCGACGCTGCCGTACATCTCACGGAACAAGCCGTGGGCGTTTTCCATGTCGAGGTCGGAGAAAATGCAGTTGTAATCCTTGATGGTACCGGGGTCGACCCATTCTGCACGGGTGTAGATGCCGGTGGGGGCAACTTCTTCGCTCTTGGAGACGACCAGAATGGGCATCACGTCCACAAGGTTGCGGCCCATGTCAATTCCACGCTCGGGTCCAGTGCCGTGGTAGTAGAGGTCTTCAACGGGGATGCCGGTGGATTGAGCCACACGGTCGAGGACTTCCTCAGGGGTGTCAGCGACGCCCCAAACACCGTCCCAAAGGTCGGGGAAGTGCTCGGTGGAGCTGTTGCGCTTCAGCAGCAACAATTTCTCTTCAAATCGAACAAAGGCTACGAATGCTTCCGTCATGTTTTCACGCTCCGATTCAGTTGCCGATGCCAAAGACATCGTGAATCAACCAAGGTAGGAAATTGTCCATGAGCACCAAGATGGCAAACCCAATGGCCCCCAACACGAACAAGCCAATGCCACAGATGATCGCCGTTTGGCGGAATTCCTGTTTCGAAGGCTTGCGCGCCATGCGGATGATACGGGCCCATGAGCCTCGGGTAATCTTGCGGAACTGTGCCTCAATCTTATCCTGCTGCTCTTGAACCTTCATCTCGAAGGACTTGTTGGCGGTCGATTCGTCAGACATGGTCTAACCTCAGCCTTCCGACCCACCAACCCACTCATTATAACGACTCCGCATCCCAATCCGGCGCTCCATGAGACAGCAAGTGCGGGGGAGGGTTGATGTGGGACGGAGGTGGCACACGGGGCGATGGCAGAACGTAACCCGTACCAAGTGTTGGGGGTCAGTCGCCAAGCCAGCGATGGAGAAATCAAGCGTGCGTTCCGGAAGTTGGCTCGCCAGCACCACCCAGACCGAAACCAAGGCGACGCTGATTCAGAGGCTAAATTCAAGGAAGTCCAAGCCGCTTACGACGCCATAGGAACCTCCGAGGCTCGACGAGAATTCGACCAGCAAGAACAGATGCGCAACATGTTTGGCGGCGGAGGCCGTGGCCGAGGTGGACCTTCAATGAATTTCGGCGGCATGGGCGGCATGGGTGGAGGCGGCATCGAAGACCTCCTCGGTCAGATGTTTAGCGGCGGCGGCATGGGTGGCGGCATGGGCGGC
>DUIU01000200.1:3435-6897 GCA_013330155.1 Candidatus Poseidonia sp.
TGGGGGGCGGCATGGGCGGCATGCCACGGCAGCCATCGCGACAAGCCCCCCGTCAACAACCCAAGGCAGCCACCATCAACGTGGGCCTTGACCTGACCATGGCACAGGCCGAAGAAGGCGGCGAGTTCACGTTTTCATACAAGCGGTTCAAGAGCCAAGGAACCAGCATGGAGACCAAGCGTACGACCATGAAACTCCGCCTCAATCCCGGCGTAACCCACGGCACAACAAAGACGCTCAAGGGGCAGGGCCACGACCACCCTGAAGGTGAGCGAGGCGACGTGGTGGTCTCGGTCCGCATCGATGCTGGTGAAGCCTACCGATGGGAGGGCGACCAACTCATCATGGAAGTGCCCGTTCCCTATTCGGTCATGATGCTCGGTGGAAAGGTGAGTGTCAAACTGCTTTCAGGCAAAACGGGCAACTTGTCCGTGGACCCTTTGACCCAGGTGGGTGACCGCCGTCGAATGGGCAAGGCTGGCTACAACGGTGGGGATTTGACCCTCGAATTTGTACTCGAAGAACCTGAAGGATTGACCAAGGAACAACGTAAGGCACTCAAAGACCTCGGTTCCACCGGTTTGTGAATCGTTGAGTTCATGTAACCTCAACCCAACCCTCCACCATGGCGGGAGGGCGACCCCGTGGACGAGGGCGGAAAAGCAACCGCCAGCACACGTCCAAGAAAGGTCCAAAATCGCCCCCAGACGAGCGCTTGTGGCGTCGAGTCACCCAACACTTCAGCGACGAAGATTGGGACCGTGATTGGACAGGAGAAAGCATCACGGCTTGGATCGCTGAAAAAGAAGCCCTGGCTGGACAATTCCGAGCCGACTCCAAAGCTGAACGGACCCTGCTCAGCAAGGTCAACGAAGCGCTGGCCCTCGGTCGAAAGGAAGGAACCTACCTTCTTCCCGGCGAGGACAAAGCCATTCGATTTCGAACACCTTCATCCCTCGAAACACTCCGTTCGGAGGTCAACCGCTGGAAGAATTTCTTCAGCCGCCATGCTGGAAAGGGTGAGACGTCCCTCCATGGACGGCCACCAATAACCGCCCAAGACAGCAACGAGGAGGACGCCGCAATGTACGCGCTTCTCGAAGAAGTATGGGAGGCCATGTTGTTGGGCCAACCGCTCCCTGAAGCGTACGTTCTAGACCAGCAAGGATGCACATCCATGCAAGGTTTTGACCTCCTACGTGAGGCCCGAAAGTGCGCGGTGCGGCGCTCAGGACTACGGTTTCGAGAGGACGAACCTGCCATGGCGTTGCTGATGATGATGGCTGGCCGCTGGACGACCCGGGAGTTGCTTGACGCTCGATTAGAGGCTCGCCGAAAAGACGGGCACAATCCATTTCCACGCACCTATGATGCCTCGCTGGTCGACCATGCCGAACGGTTGGGCGAGGTGGACGGTGACGGTGAGGTTGCTTCGGGACGAACCGATTTGCGGCACCTCCCTCTGGTCACCATCGACCCTCCCGATGCCAAGGATTTCGACGATGCCGTCTGTTTGGTGGAAGCGGATGGACGACGTACGCTCTGGGTAGCCATCGCTGATGTGGCCCACTATGTGCGCCCCGGCACCGCCCTTGACCACGCTGCAGCGGCTCGGGCAACCTCGGTGTATCTGCCGCACGCCGTTCTGCCAATGCTGCCACCAAAATTGGCCGACGAATTGTGCTCTTTGCGCGCCAACGTGGACCGGTTGGCCATGGTGGTCAGCATGGACCTCGATGAGAACAACACCATCGTTGAGACCAAAGCCTACGAAGCGGTCATTCACGTCAAGGCCAACGTGGCTTACGGCGACGTGTTGGAGACCGACGAATACGATGACATGCTGGCCCTCGCCGCTGTTTGGCAGGACCGTGAAATCCGCCTCAACCTCAACAATCCTGAGTTGCGCCCACGCCTCCATGGTCAAGACGAACTCCGTGTTGAAGTGAAATGGCCCAACAAAGCGACCCGGATGATCGAGTCCTTCATGGTCGCCACCAACGCCGCTGTTGGCCATTTGCTCGGTGCAGCCGGCGCCCCCTTGCCGTGGCGATGCCACGCCCCTCCCGACCGACCTGAAGTGGAGGGATTGAACGCCAAACTTGGTGCGCTGGACATCGGCATCCAATTGCCCATGCCCAGTTTGCGTAAGCACGGAGAAAGCGAAACCGATGAACTCTCCAACCTGTTGGGCGACTGGGCTAACCTGGGCGGAGGAGGCATTGACCTCTCGGGCATGCAAGCCCCTGAAACGAGCGAAGACGAGGTGCTTCCCTACCTTGCGGGCGTCATTGACCCAGAAGCACGAAACGGAATTCTCGCCTCGCTTCAAGACGCTCAGGCCGCCGCCAGCGACCTGACGGAAACCACGCGACGCATCGTTGACCAGGGCCTCTTCCAGTTGATGCAGCGGGCCCGCTACAGCGAGGAAAACGGAGGCCATTTCGGCCTGAATCTGGACGCCTATGTGCACTTCACTTCGCCAATTCGACGCTATCCCGACCTGATGACCCACCGGCAACTCAAGGCCCATGTCCACGGTCAACAGTGGGTCCACGACGAAGCGGAGACGGCCAAGTTGGCCGAACACTGCAGCGAACAAGGGTTGACGGCCAAACGGATGGAGTGGGAATTGGTCGCCAACGCCTACCACGTCCACCTGCTCAAAGGAGGTCGAATCGGTGATGAGGAGCCAACCAACGAAGGCGTTGCCACCTCCTACAACGCCCGAGTCACCGGTCTGCGAGGACCTTGGGTCTTCTTGGATTTGGCCGATGATGGTGCGGTTTCAGGCCGCATGCATTTGCGCCAGCTCGGTGGTAAACGACGGCTGGTTGTTGACGAACACGGACTGGAAGCCATGGCAGCGGAACCCGACCACAACGGGGAACATCCCACCGTTCTTCGCCTCGGTCAACGCTTTCCATGCCGCTTGAGGGGCCTCGATATATGGTCGGGCAGTCTTGACCTCGCACCGTTGTGAGAATCCATCAAAAGGGATCAAAAAGCGCCCTTGTCGCTTCAGGGCCAGCGTTTCCACCCATGTATTCATGGAATATGATTTCTGCAACAGAATTCCACCCCTGACCGTCGAGGTCTGCCTTATGATAAATCAGAGAAATAAGGTTTGCAATTTCTTCGTCAGGAAAAGCCGAGTGCGACTTCAATATCCTGGCCATTATGCCATCTTCTTCGTCGTTCAGCATGCCTCGAACTCGCTTCTTTTCTTCTGACGTGAGAGGCAGGTCTTCATCCGGTTTCTCAAAATTCATATCAATGGCATTGCCAAGTGCCATCGCCCGTTTGAAATCCTCATCTGTCAGTTTTGGCATGGAAGTCCTACGGGTTTGACATACATGAGTTTTAAGCAATATCTCCATCGTTAGGGAGCGGTTCTGAACTGCCGATCAAACGCTTGGTTCCAATCAGCAACACGAGCAGACCCAAGGGGAGGAAGAGGTA
>DUIU01000239.1 GCA_013330155.1 Candidatus Poseidonia sp.
CTGGCGGCTTTTCCACCGGCTTTCTTGGCGGCCGCTTTTGTTCCACTTGCCGCCTTGGCGGCAACGGACACTTTCTTGGCAACGGAAACGGAGAGCCCGGCTTTTTGCAAATCGCCCAGGCTTGCCTTCGCGAGTTTAGCAACCGTCCCCAACTTTGCTGCCGTCAATTTCTTTGCTGTAGCTGCACCTATACCGGGCAACGATGTGATGCCGGAACCGTCTGCTTTCCCTGCCATTGTTTCACCAGTTATGCCATAGAACTGGCCCAACTTGAACCTTCCTGCACTGGTGATAGGGCCGTTGAAGCGGTTGTTTCTTGTGTGCGCAGCAGTCCCGAGAAACAGAAGCGCCGTGGATGTCAAGGCACCCAAACATTCGCAAAGAACATGATTTCCGTCATCAGAGGCTTGTTTATGGAAGAGGTACTCAACGCCAATGTGTCGATTTTAGTCGCCCAAGTACGGCAAGCCGAGGCCTCGCATAAAATTGACACTACACATCAATTGCTCCGTGGAAAACACTTCACTGGGCCAAGCCGGGTCGTCTATCTCGGTGATGTTTCAAAGGCCCTTCTTGCGCAACTCTCACAGCCCGAAACGCCGGTGTTTGATGAAGCTCCAGGGTACAACGAGCAGCGTTGGAAGTTGAAAACAACCAGTAGCAGCCTGAACATCAAAATCCACTCAACCGCCTATTGGGGGTGGGGTTTGTTGACCTCGGGCTACCTCAACGTCATCACGCTTGAGGGGCCATTGAATGAACGGGCACGTTTGGTGCTCGACATGACCAGTTCTCTGGGACAATCCCCTTGGGAAATGGCTCACCTCAATTCAGCAGAAAAATGGCTCAAGCGGCACGAGCCCAGCCTTAGCCTCAAGCACAACGAGCAGATTTGGAAAGCCCTGCAACAAGCTGCAAGATCAAACCTCAAGGAAGCCATTGAACGCATGAAAGAACAGATTGACACGGTTTGGTCGGAGGGTATCGATGACGCAGATGAGTGGCGCACCATCATCGACGACGACCTTCACATGGCTCGTCAAGCGTTGGCAGAGGACAACGCTCCCGGTGTGGAACGGGCTCTTGCTCGCATGGAAGCAAGCCTTATTCAAATCAAAAGCGACCCTGAAGCGAACTACATCGAAGCACCAATATCCGTGCTATCCGATGGTAGCGACCGGATATCGGGCGAAAAGACGAAGCCCGTCAAAACGGTTGAACTTACCCAGGCTCTCTCCGCTGAAGACGATGTCCCATTCGTTGACTTGACCCAACTTCCATCGGTTGATGGAGAAGAATGATTCGCGCGTCGCGTTCATAAGGGGGAGGGCGCTCGCCAAGAATGGTCCACATGGCGGCAAAGAAGAAGAAGAACGACGGCAGCGGCATCCAGCAAGCTGCAGGTTTGATTCGCTATTTCGATGAAGAGTCTGAGGAATCTTGGAAAATCACTCCGGCGCAAGTCTATTTGGCTTGCATTGGACTTGGCGGGTTCTTTTACCTCGTTAACCAAGGCGTTGTCCAAGCCATATGGAACCTGTTCTGAGCCTACAAGGCTTGAATCAGAACCACTTGGTTGTCGTTCGCAGCCATGCAGCGTGCCACTTCGAGAGCCGTTGACAAATCCTCGGTCACGCCGAGTACTTCTTCGCCGTCAGAGGTTTGTACGACCAAACGATGTGTCAATTCATGAAGGGTTGACGCTTCAATGCGCTCAAAAATCCAATGTTCATTTTCGATACGGACCAAGGCAGGAACCTCTGTTAGAGGTCCCATTTGTTGACCAATGCGTTCGGTTCGTGAGGTGAGCGAAGCGAGGTCCCGGGTTGGCCTCCAAAGACGTTGTCGTAGAGGCATTCGTAATTTTCGTCGTGGTTCAACGCCTGCGCGGAAAGCTCGTGCCATAAGGGTCCCATCCCTGAAATCCGAAGATTTCAGTTGCCGCTCTTTTCTCGCACCTTTAAGCAGCGCGCATCATGAACGGGCTAAATCGTCGTTTTTTCGAGTCCCGGGCCCCGTTCAAAGCGTAGCCACGCCCAGGAGATGATCGATACCAGGACAAGAGCAACTACGCTGATCCCCATCGTACGTTGTGGTTCACCGGCCAAGATAGCCCACCCGAGATGAGCCACCAAAACCAACGTGGCCACCATCACGAGCGGATGGGTGATTCGGCCGATGGAGGTTCCCAGGTACACTACAAGTTGAGCTGCTCCTGCGAACATGAGGGCGGGGAAGAGAAGCCAAGCGCCATCTGAGGTCAAAACGCTGAATGGAATGAACAGCATCAACGCTGCTCGGAACCACCACGCTTCTGGATGGTGAGCTGCATCAAAACCGGCCATGGGCAGCGTCATTGATGCCACGCCCACAAACATGGCCAAAGCCATCCAACGCCAACCAAGGAACAACGCATCGGTGCCGGCCCCGTAAACGGAAACCTTGTCCGCCATCGAAGCGGTGACGACAACCATGAGGAGGGCGGTAAGTGATAGGTTCCAAGCCAGTGTTTGTGCCTGCTTCATGGTCGGGCCCTGAAGGCCTTCCGCAAGCGTCGAAAAGGCGTGGGCGGCCACGACCCAGGTCGAAGCGATGGCGATGATGAGTGCCATGGCTAATCGGCTGTCCGTGGTCGGCCGAGCCCACCATGTGGACGAGAAAGCATCGGTTTGAGCGAGGCAGGCCCAAGCGACGAGTCCGGCGAGGATGGACTTGAGAAGAGCCCGCTGAAACAAAAGTTGGGTTTCACCGCTCGATGCCATATGGGCCGACGCCGTCAAAATTTCTCCCGACATCATGAGCAAAAGGGTGAACAGCACAAGACCCGCCAACGCCGACCAGTTAGGAAGGCTAACCGTTGGTGAGGCGGGGGCGAGGTCAAGGGGCATGTAGGCTTCTTGTGGAGAGAGCAGCATCAATACTACGATGCTCCACCAACCCGAGTAGGTCATCATGCGAGACTGGACAAAGTTGGCCGTTTCCGCAGAAACGGAACGCAGGCTTGGAAGACGAGGCGAGAGGAGTGAGAAGACCAACATGGCCAGCAATCCCCCCTCAATGCCGCCTTGACCGGTAAAGAGGACCAGCAAGCGCTCCTGAACCGTTGCTCCTTCCCCCAACATAAGAGCGACCTCCGGGTGCGTTGGGTCAAGCGAGAACAGGTCAATGGCTCTGGACAAGAGCAATCCAGCGACCAGAAGAGGAGGGGTGACGAGGTAGAGTCGCCGCAGGAGGGGACGATGGTGGAGCGAAGCGTGGAGGTAAAACGCAAAGACCCAAGCAAGGCAACTGAGGAAAAGCGCCGGCAGGTACCATGGTGCGGAGGACGCCAGCATAGAACGGAACGCCATGAACCCCCTTTTCATCATGGCGGAAGACCAAAAGAGAGGACCACCGAGCCAAGCATGTGAGAGGACCAACCGATGCCACAGAGGAGCGAAGAGC
>DUIU01000181.1:0-5044 GCA_013330155.1 Candidatus Poseidonia sp.
GGCGGCTGGGGGCCGTCAGACCCCGGTTCAAATCCGGGCGGGCCCACCATTCTTTTGACCCGTGTGGACACTTTTCATGACCCGAAGCCTTGGGGTTGATATGGCGCCACTTCAACGCAACACCATGGGACAACGACGTGCGTATGGGATGATTTCACTCCTTCTAACTGTCTTACTCTTGCCAATGGCAACGGCCGTCGACAGCACGGTTTCAGTAAACACCACGTGGTCTGGGAGCATGGTTCTCTCAGGCAACGTAACGGTGGCCAACGGAGCCACCTTAACGGTCGAACCAGGCTCCAGCGTGGATGCGAAGGAATACAGCATCATCGTCGAAGGCGTGTTGGAGGCCGACCAATCCATTTTTTATTCATCAATCGTTCCAGAAACGCAAGGTTCCCACGGACAAGGTTTGTGGCCCGGGATTGTCATCGAAGCGGGAGGAGAAGTCACCCTCGCCGATGTCACGGTAGCCAATGCATCGGCAGGCGTTCTTGTTCGAGGGACCCTCAGTGCCTCTGAAGTCGTGTTCAACGACGCGTACCGTGGCCTCTCAGTCATGGGCGGAACCGCTACCGTCGACGGATTTGAAGCCAACCGAATCGATTACGAAGCCGTGTACGTCGAAAGTGGGTCGCTGAATTTATCCAACGGCTTGGCCGATGAAGTGGCCGTAGGTTTGGCCAACCATGGCACCTCCCATGTCGAGGACTTTGTCGTCAAGGAAGCCGGCGTTGGGGTACAAGCTCTCGGCGGGACCCTCACGCTTGACGGCTATTCGGTTGAGAATGCCAGCGTGGGCATCGCTACGGTCTCAGGAGCTTCATCCACGGTCTCCCAGTTCAACGGCCAGGGGATGCCTCTGGTCATTGATGCCGGAGACGCTGATGGATTCACACTTTCCTCCGGCACCCTCTACGGTGAGCGATTTATGGTCGGCCAAGGAACTTCTCAGGTACTTGTTTCAGACGTTGATTTCTTTTCCACTTCAGCCGATGAAATGCGGCCGATGGTGGACGTTCGCTGTGAAGGTCAATGCACTTTGGAGCACACCGACATCCATTCACCAACGGTTGGGGTTTCATGGTCCGGTTCGGGAACCTCCTTCATGGACAATGTCTCGGTCTACGCCCTTGACCAAGCGGTTGAAACTTCAGGTTCAGGCCATGCGGTGTGGACCAACCTCACGGTCAATGCCTCCACCACCGGTCTTTCGGTGCAGACGCCAACCAGTTCGTTGACCGATGTACACGTTGAACTGACGGCCAACCAAGCCATTGGAATTGACCTACTTGGGGGTCAGCACGACTGGTCCAATATCGTGGTGGAAAAGGCCTTCACCTCCACCGATCAAACCTCCATTGGCATGAATGCATGGTACAGCGACCTCACCCTTGACCAGTTCACTTCGCGCAATGTCTCAACCGGCCTGCTTCTGGAGGATAGCACAGCAGTCATCCAAAGCGTTGAAGCCAACATTGGCAACTTGGCAGGCCTCCACCTCATTGATTCTTCTTTGTCTGGAACTGACCTGACGACGGTTGCCCAGGACCGAGGGGTGTTGATGGAAGGAAGCACGTCCCTCCATCTTTCGTCGTGGACGGCTCAACTTCACGAAACACCGCTGATGCTTTCTACGGAAAGCACCGCCACCGTGCGGAGCTTCTCTCCGTTGAACACGGCCCAATCCTCAGCGGATGCTTTGGGGGACGGAACCTTGTATTACGGCTCAACCTACAATCCAACCATTAGCACTTCCACCGCCTATCGGCTCCTCGAGACCGACATAACCGTCACCGACTTGGCGGGTCAGCCTGTAGAAGCCCATGTTTCCGTTCACGACTTTGATTTGATGAGCAACAATAACGGTGCCCTTACCCTTCCACTTGTCGGCAGCGGATCTGTGGTTGATGTCACGCTGGATGGTGCTGGAACACGGGTCACATTGTACGGTGGTCAAACGGGTCAATCCGTTCAACTTCCAGTCATTCCCGAAGGCGACTGGACCATCGCTTCGGGCCAAGACGTTGTTCTCGGACCACGTCCAGATGGTCAACCGCACCAAATCTCAGGCGATCTCACCGTGGACAACAACGGCGTTCTGACCCTTGTCTCTACGGATGTTGTCCTTTCGCAAGGCCACAGCGTCACGGTTCAAGGAACAGGCCAACTCATTGGTGAAGAATCCTCCATTATGGCTGACAGCGTTCAGGCCAGCGGCCAAAGCATGCTCACCGGAGTGGAATCAGGTTCCCTGACGATTGAAGGCAACGTGCAATGGGGGTGCATGAGCACACGCAGCGTTCAGCATCTCAACATCGTTGGCGACCTTACGGTTCAGCCGGGCTGTCAAATCGACATAACTGGAGGCGCCGTGGAAGGAACTGTCCTGGCCATGACTGGAGCTGAATTCACCAGCTCTTCCACCCTCGACCTCTTGGTCTTGGACAAAGGTGTGCCGGTTGAAGACGCCCTCATTTCCATTGAGGGTTCGGTGGCCATGACCGATGAGAACGGGCAGTTGTCAACACAAACCGTTGCCCAACGGGTCACCGACACTGGAGAAATATGGGGCGGTATCAAGACGGTCACCCTCCAACGTAACAACTACTCCGACTTCGTGACGTGGGATACCAACCGTTCCCTCACGCACACCTTCATGGCCTCGACGGTGCCAAGCGGGGACGTTTCTGGATGGCTTGTGCTTGAACGGCAATGGAGCCCATACACGCTGGACAATTCCCTCGTTCTACAGAGCTCTTCCACCATGACGGTTCAAGACGGGGTTTCACTCCGCATATCAGAAGGTGCTACGCTCACGGTGAACGGTGTGTTTGATGCCGGCGAGGCAACCCTCTCTTCGACGGGCTTTGGTGCTCGTTGGGGCGGGTTAATGCTCGGGTCATCCACCGCTGCCGTCATTGAACTCTCAGGGACACAACTCATTGAGTCAGCGCCGGCGTTGACGGTTTCTGGTCTTGGTTCGGTTCAAGCTGATGGTGTGTTTATGGCTCGTTCTGCTAGTGATCCCTTGGTGGTGGTTGAGACAGGAAATTCAGCCGAATTGGTTCTTCGAAACAGCCACTTGCAAAACGGCAGCGGTTGTGCCCACCTCTACCCGTCCACCGGTCAAATCACCTTGAGCAATGTGTCCTTTGCCGACTGCGAGGAGCAGGCCATCTGGGCTCAACAAGTTCCTCTCCAATTCAACGGCATTACCTTGGCCGAAGGCACGGACTGGGGGATGGAATTGACCGGCGTCTCGGGTTCGGTGAGTGGCATTGACGCTACGGCCTTCGATGGCATTGGGGCCATTGTATCCCTCAACAGCCTCGCTCCAGGTTTCGTTTTGAGCGATGTCGAGGGAGAGGTGACTGGCCAGGCCGGTATTGTTGGAGAAAACAACGAAGGGGTCACGCTCGAACGTATTGTTCTGAACGGAGCACCCGGCATCGATGTCGACCGCACATCTGGGCTCTTTTCTGATATCACCCTCAATGGGGACGGCGTTGGAACGGGCTTCATCACGCACCACGGGCGTTCTACAGACAGTCTTGTGGTTGAACGCCTCAATGTCTCAGGCTACAGCGTGGGGGTATCCCTTCACTCCGACCTTGGTGAAATCAGCGCCCCGCTGATTTTACGAGAAGCACACATCATGGTTTCTAGCGCGTTGGCCACGGAATCTTACCCGGTGCGACTGGAATCAAGCCAACTCATTGGAACGTTGGACGTCGCTCAAACCACCGTGCAGGCCGTGGACGGACAAATGGGGACGGTCACGGTCGGTGAAGCGGGTGAATATTCCGCTTATCGGACGGTTACGTTGGATGCGAGAAGGAGCGGGTTGCCGGTGTCCGCCATGTTCTCCGTGAGTTACGGGGACGACCTGCTTTCACCCTTCTCGCTTGAAGGCACGACCGTTGACGTTGAACTGCTCTTGCGAACCATAACCGAAAATTCGGAAGGCGTCGCCAATCAATGGACGGTCCAAGCGACGGTCGCAGGTTCTCCAGTAGCGGAATTGGTGGTTGACACTCCAACCACGTCCCCTTCTGTTTTGGTCATCAACGTCCTCGTGAATCAGGCTCCTGAGGCCGAACTTTTGGAGCCGTACGCTGGGCAGCGAGTGATGGAAGGCGACTTCCTTCGAGCCTCCGCATCATACACCGATGACATGGATGCAGCGGCGGACCTTGTGCTCTCTTGGCGCATTTACGACATGCAAGGAAACACGGTACTCCAAGGAGGCGACGAACCGGTGTACAACATAACGGATTTGACGGCAGGTTTCTACATCGTTGAAGTAACCGTCACCGATTCATTTGGTCTGGCCGGAACCGCTTCAGTGGACTTCGAATACACGCTGCTGGACACGGACAACGACTGGTCGGCATCGTGTTCAGCCACCACCTGGTTTGACCCGAACACGGGCAAGTCGTGCGGCCCAAACATCTACGACGAGGACGACGACAACGATGGCTTCAGCGATTCAAAGGATGCTTTCCCACTTGACCCATGTGCACAAATCGATACGGACGGGGACACACAACCGGACGTCCTTGACTGTCCTGAAGGATACACCAGCTGGCTCACTGAGGACATGGACGACGACGGCGACGGTACTCCTGATGTGCTAGAGGGCGTCGAGTCCAGCGGAGACGATGTGAACGTGAACGGCCTCATGGTTGTCTTCGCTCTCTTTGCCGTCGTTGTGTTGCTCTTCTTCGCCCGCCTTCGCCGTGGCGGGCCTGGCGATTTAGCCTCACTTGACCAGAAGCATTTGTGAGCGTGAAAGGATGGTGGACCTTCCCTCGGCAGAGAACGTCGCAACGCTCGCCGTTGCCGTTCTTGCAGGAATTGTGGCTTGGGACGCTTATTGGCTGACCAAGCAACGCCGAGATGTGCCGGAGTTGGGCCAACTCCCAGGAGGAGGATTTGCTTGGGAAAGCGAAGGCGTGCATGAGATGGTTCGTCAATGGGGCAACCTTGGTTCCATGGCGGCTATGATGGTGCTCCCGTGGGCCCTGCTTGAAGCCAGCAA
>DUIU01000181.1:5415-5596 GCA_013330155.1 Candidatus Poseidonia sp.
TGATTCCGAAACGCTACGCTATCACCTCAACCCATCTGTTCGCTGATGGCCAACGCTATCCTTGGGAACGGCTCCGTTTGGCGAAGCGACAACCAAAGCGCCGCATCATGTTGCTGCGAAACGGATGGGGTCCGTTCGGCCCGCTGCCACTTGGTGGGGCACCAGATTCCTTGGGTGTGGC
>DUIU01000181.1:5924-7409 GCA_013330155.1 Candidatus Poseidonia sp.
CGTGAATACATCAAGGCCATGGAGCAAGCGCGCCGGGAGCCCTTCGTTGAACGGCAAAGCGAGTGAACGGCAACCTCTTGACCTTCCGTGCCAACCCTCCGTCATGGAATGGACACGTAGCGGCGACGACCTCTTTGTTCGGCTGGACCCCGGTGAAGAAATTCACGCCTCACTCCAAGCGCTTGCAGACGAGGTCGGCTTTGATGCGGCCGCCATTACCAGCGGGATAGGACGAACCCGTAACAGCGTCTACGGCTACATGGACGACAACCACGTCTACCATCGCGTGACCCTTGAGGGCGGAAGCGAACTCGTAACTCTGCAGGGCAACCTCGCCCGCCGGGAAACCGGTGAAGCCTTCACGCACATCCACGCCACTTTCTCAGACGATGACCTCAATCCACATGCTGGCCACATGTTTTCCGCCGTGGTTCACGTGGTAGCCGAGATTCACCTTCGAATTTTGAGCCAAGCCATCATGACACGATGCCCGCTTGAGAACAGCGAATTCGTTGCGCTCAAATTCAATTGACGGTTGAAGAAGCGATGCTTCATATCCTGTGCCGTGCCTCTTTGACTCATGAGCGAAGAAGCCTCCCCATCCGTTGGCGCTGACGCTCAAATTGCCTCGCTGGCCGAACAAATCGCCTACCATTCACACCTCTACTACAACCTTGCACAGCCCGAGATCAGCGACGCAGAATTTGACCGGCTTTGGGACGAACTCAAGCAGCTTGACCCACACCATCCACAGTTGAGCCGCGTTGGTGCCGATGTCGCTCCAGGGAGTGTCAAAGTGGACCACTTGTTCCCCATGCGCAGCCTCGATAAAGCAACAACGGCTGAGGAGTTGAACCATTTCGTAAACATCACCACCTCGGGCGCAACCCGCTTTCTTTCGCAACCAAAATTGGACGGTTCGGCCCTTTCCTTGGAATACCGAATGGGGCGACTTGTTCGAGCGGCGACCCGAGGGAGCGGTGAGCGCGGCGAGGACGTGACCCGTAACGCCCGTAAAATTGCTAACGTCCCCCACACGCTTCCAGTGGCCGTAGACGTGCACGTCCGAGGCGAAGTCGTGATGCCGTTGGCGGTGTTTGAGGCCAAGTACAAGGACATCTCTCCAAATCCTCGAAATCTTGCGGCTGGAGCGCTTCGTCAAAAACACGCTGATGGCAAAGCAGACGCCTCGGATTTGGTCTTCCAAGCCTACGATGCCAAACTACCGCTTGGAGAAGCCCGTCATCCCGACAGTGAGCATGCGCCGCCGATGGAAAACGACACCGACCTGCTCGTTTGGATGGAGGATGTCTTGGGAATTGTTCCGGCTCCGTGGGAAGTGCATGAAGGGGAATCCCCCGCTCTAACGGCCTCACTTATGGACGAGTCAACCCAATCATGGTCGCAAAAGAGGAGTGACTATGCCTACGAAATCGACGGCGTGGTGTTCAAACTTGACCACCTCGAACAGCGAGAACGGCTGGG
>DUIU01000061.1 GCA_013330155.1 Candidatus Poseidonia sp.
CAGCGCTCCTCTCCCTTGGGATTGAGAGCACCGCCATGTTCTCTGAACCGAAAGAAGCCGTTCGATGGATGGAGTCCAGTGTCGGCAAGGTGACCACCGTGTTGTGCATTGGCTCTCTCTACCTTCAAGGGAATCTGCTCAACATTCTTGGAGCAGACAGCGACGCTGACCTTGCCGTTTTGGTTGAAAGCACCGAATGAATGGAGCCAAAAGGAAACGTGGTCCAAGGAAGCGCTTCATTCGACGATGATGTCGCGAACTTTCAGTCCGGCTTCTTGCATCATGTTCGTGGACCGATTGAAGTCTGCAACCCAGCGTTCAGGAATGGGTTTTCCTCCAGCATAGACCACTTCAACAATGCCAGCTTGGATGAGCGAGCGTGCACACCGCGTGCAGGGTGGCCAAGTGACATAGGCCGTGCAATCTTTGAGGGAAACACCGATTCGGGCAGCGTGCATGATGGCGTTTTCTTCAGCGTGGCAAATGAGTGGGTATTTTTCCTCTCGGTCTTCAAGTCGCTCAATGGAGTCCTCAATTCCACGAGGGAATCCATTGAAGCCCGTCGAGCGGATTTCTCGGTCGGAACCTACGACCACACAACCAACCTTGGTTGAGGGGTCTTTTGACCATTGACTGATATGATGGGCGAGTTCAAGAAAACGCAAATCCCACTTCGCTGGCATGACGACCGGAGGGCTCTCATGGTCCCTCCCTTTGAGCCTTTGCCGACACCGGCCACGGTACGTTTTTCGAGCCCATACCCAAAGCGTGAAGGCATAACGCTCCGCTTTGTTCTCATGGCGTGTAACTGATGAACATGAAGATGCCCAGCAAAAACACGAAGAGGGGGACGATGAAGATCTCAAACAAGGAACGGTTCTTCGCCAAAACATCCATCTCTGTGCCGTAATGAAGCACGGAGGCATCACCGGTATCGGTGGTTGGAACCATGGTCAGGAGAGCTTGTGCGAGGGTCTCGTGGCTCCCCCACTTCTGCAGATGGTCCTGAGCACGTGGAACGCAGTCGCCAAGGATGTAAATCGGGTCACCGATGCCAAAGGCGTTCAACTTCCACTTCCAATCTCCCCGCGTCCACTCATCGAGTTCGGGACCGTGGTCGACGGGCTTCTTGACCCAAAGCGACGGGTCAATGAGCATCCCACCGGTACCGTCGTGGAGCATGAACGGAACCCCGCCTGCCTTTGTTTCGCGGTGTTCCCATGAACAATGGGTGTCACCGTCCGAATCCGTCCGGCAGACATACTTGTAGGAGTTCCACTCCCAGCAAACAAATCCTTTGTGCGTTCGACCTCCCACACTAAACTCTGGAGTTCCTGCAATCGATGGTCGCACTTGACCGACCAACTCTGCTTGACCAACGGCGACGCTCCGAATTGGCGATGTAGGTAGGTCCCGAATCAGCCGGTTAAGTTTGAACTGCTTCCATGCGGAAAAGAACCAAAGCAAATTGACCACCGTCACGAACACCGTCATTGACCAGCCTACGATGGTGTGAAAGGATGAGCCATCTCGGGCACGAAGGTCAGCGGAGAGCCAAATGAACGACCCAGCAAATAAGACGGCTCCAATGCTGTAAGGGGTGATGAGGGCCGCTTTGGGCGTACCGATGACGCTTGGATGTTCACGAATCAGCATCCCGTGCTCATCGCCACTGTAGGGGTCGCTGAAGTTGGTAGGCGTCGGTGCACCGAACAGCCAGTCCTCAGTGGCTTGACGAGCTGGATGGCTTTCAAAACCCAACGGCTCAAAATTTGGGCCAAAGTGAGGGAAGAGACGGCCGTTTGAGCCGAGTACCCCCGGCTGAGAAGTGATGTCTTTGGTCGCCGATTTGTTGCCCTTGCGGATTTTCCGGAGTTCGTGAAGCAGCGGCGGTGTTGTGCTGTACATGAACGCTAGACCTCCAAGACCAGAGCACAATAACGCCCACCGGCCTCGGTCCTCCCGCTGAGTGACCTCTTGTGGGTTCTCTCCAGGGTTTGTGAACGAATGAATTTCCGTAACCGATAACAATTGATAACGAACGGGATTTTCCTCAACCATGACAAAGGCGTTGAATCTGAAGTTGTCATCATCGTTCAAACCATAACCCTGGATGGTTCGAGACCAATCGGAATTACAGGATGGCTGGTAGACCTCACCTTCTGGAGAAAGCGAGCCCTTGAGTGAAAAGGCTGCTTCAATCTCGCTGCCGAGGGAGTCAACCATCGTCAACCGCTGTGCACCAGCCATCGAGAAAGAGTATTCCCAGCCTCCATTTCCCTCGTCGTCTTCCACCCAACTGCAAGAGTCGGAAGCAATCTTACCCGCAATCAGTTCCAATGGAACCACAACAAAGGCTGCCTCAGAGGCATATTCCAAATCATCATATCCATCCTGGAGTGGACCGAACCCGTAGTTCGAGATGTCCTCATGCAGGTGGTAAAGAACGGTGGCTTCCTCGACCCTTGGTACATCTGGGATTGTGAGGCTGTCGCTGTATAAACCGAAGGCTGCCAGAAAGAAACAAAACGAAATGGTGTAGCCAACCATGTGCCTTAGCATTGGCCTTGGAAAAGCGAACAACCCTTGGTCGATGCTCTGAACCT
>DUIU01000047.1:0-3417 GCA_013330155.1 Candidatus Poseidonia sp.
GCAGTTTGGTTGATGACGCGGGCAGGATGATGAACATGGTCGGAGGGGAGAGGTGCTAATTCTTCATCCAATGCTGAGGAAAGCCGGCCTCGTTGCTCATTCAAGACTTGGGCCCAAACTGGAGTTCCGTCGAGTTCCACACCAACAAATCCGTCATCGGAGGCCGACTCGTCAGGGAGCGGTTTTGTCTCCAGTCGCTGTCGGAGTTGGGCGAGACGTTGGGCTACATGCGTTGAATAATTGTCATCGGTGTCAAGAAATGAGGTTGGTGCCCCCACATCCGGTCCGAGGATTCGATGAGCGATCACGTCGTAGGTAGGTCGTTGAGGCACACCGAGGTTTTGGAACAAGGACAAAGGTCGTTCAGGTACCGATGACTTGCCCAAAAGGGTGTTGAGTTTGGAGAGAGCTTGCCGTTCTGACTGGGCCGGAGGTGGAGTTGCTGGCTCCTTAGAAGATGAAGACTCATCCCTGATGGCGGTTCTCAAATGACGTTTTGCCTCCTCCAATTCGAGCCGGAGTTTGGTCGGCGGAGACGTCATTCGTCCCCACCTTTGTAACGCTCGAGCGCTTCACCGTGCTCGTTGTAGAGCGCCGTGGCATCCATCCCATCGGGCTCTTCAAAGGTGGACCAACGACGGTAGACCTCCTCCATGTTTACTGCGGCTTGATCCTTGCTGGAGGTTTCACGGGAGGGTTTTGCTTCGGCTTCAACCGGTCGTATGCTGTTCGACAAGGGTTCGGTCGATTCAGCGGAAGGGAGACGCACCGTCTTTGAGAGTTCGGCCGGCGGAAGGGTTAGACGCTCGAGGTCGGGTGAACTGGAGACACTGTCCTTGATGGCGTTGGTCTGCATCGGTCGCTTGATGCTTGCATGCCGTTCAAGGGCACGTTCTTGCTTCTGGGAAAACACATCCATGTTCTCTTTTCGATAAGCCTTGGCGGGTTTGGGTTTCTCAGGCCAATCCGGCAGAGGTGGGGCACTTCCCGCCACAGCTGAACTGCGGGAAGGCGTCAGGCCATGTTGGATGGAGGGTAGAGCGGGGGTGGATTTTCGCTTTGGAAGGCGTTGAGGTGAGCGGATTTTAGGAGGCATCATCTCCTTATTCACATCCTCCTTGGAAACGGGGCGTAACGCCTCAATTCCTGGGATTTCAACTAGAGTTTCGTCCACCGCCCGAGGAGAATCACTCACGAATCGGCCTTCGATGGGCGCTTGTTCGTGCGATGGTCGCCAAGCGGTTGAGCCCACATTGACCGGTTCCGAAACGGACGATTGGCCGTGAGGTGCTGGTGAATCTTCATTTGGCCAGGACTGAACGACATCGGCTAAGGCTTGGGTCGCCTCTGCCCGCTCCTCATCGTCGGGTTCGTAGGAACCCCCTTCCAAAACAATGGGCTCGGGGGCGGGAGGACCACCAACCTTGGCCCCCTGGTGACGTATTTGGGCGTCGAGCCACTGTTCCTCCTCCTCATCGGGGGCGAGGAGCAAGGGTTCGTCCCAGAGAGCATCTGGGTCCTCGTTCCAAGCCTCAATCACCGATGAACGCAGGAGGGTGACTTCGGCAAGAAGACTGTGTTGAACGGATGTTTCAAACATGGCGAGGTCCGTCGTGACCAAGGCGACATGGTCATTGAATCGCACGCCGTCGCAAATTAAACGAAACACATCAAGCATGCCTCCATCTCCGAACGCATTACCCAAACGGTCCAATCCATCGAGCACAACCACGGACCGTTCATTGCCCCACTGGAAAGCATTGACCACGGCGTTCATGGCGGCACGGTCGGCGAGAACATCGTACGAGCCGTGGGGGGAAAGCAAGGCATAGGATTGGGGGAGTGGCAATCGACGAGTGGATTCGGTTTCGGCGTGAGGGAGGCCAAACAAACCGAGCAGGGGCATGCCTCGCTCAGCCAGTTCAACACCGAGTTGGATCATGGGGTGCGGGTCAGGAGAATCAAGGAGGTAGATGCGACCGGGTTCAATCGCTGGTGCAGCCCCGGAGCCTTGAGAGGATGAGCGTTGTCGGTGTTCACTTGACAAGGCAAGGGCCTCAATGTCCTCCAACCTTGCTGCTCTGCGCCACGATGAAGATGGCAGACGTACACTTGACCACCACGAATCAGAATCTCCTTTTTCTTCATGGTGTTCCAAATGAAGGATGCTTGAGGGGTGTTCATTCATCACGGAGCGAAGAGCGTTCATGGTCAGCTCAAACAAGAGCAATTCATTCTCCACTTCGAGGGCATCCTGCTCAATACTCAGCAAGGCCTCGAGGCCCGTTTGTTCACCATCCCCTGCATGGAAGGCCATCACGGGCTGCCCCAAACGAAACAAGAGCCACCCTTGGCGTTCATGCGAGGACGTGGATGAACGAATCATGACCGCGCCCGACTGCTCGTGGACGGCGAGATTTCTGACGAGAATTCGAAGAACATCGACGCCTCCGCGCCGCTGTTCAATCAAATCACCGTGTTCAATCGCAACCATGCTGACGCACCCTACGAAGACACCTTTGGCAAACCCCCTCTTGAAGGGTGCGGCCCACATCGAGCCCTGCCTTCGTTTTGGGCGCCTTTCTTGTGCGGCCGAAACCCCCGGATTTTACGGCCTTTGCACCCATGTCCTCCTTGGATTCTTGAACATCAAGGCCGGTTTTGAGACAAACAATGAACTTCAAGTTCATCGGATAACTCGACCGAGCATGCCTCACAGCGCCCAACCCCTGTCATCCGAGGAAGAAGCGGCTCTGGAAGAAGGGTGTGTCTTGTTTGATGAGGGGAAATTTTGGCACGCCCATGAATCGTGGGAAGACCTGTGGAACGAGTTGAAACGTCGTTCAGCGGCGTCGAATGAAATCTTGTTGATTCAAGGGCTGATTCAAACCGCGGCTCTTTTGCTTCACCATCAACGCAAAAACAGAGGGGGTGTAGAGAAGCAGTGGTCCAAACTGAAGCCGAAATTGGAAGGTTGGACCACAGCCTGGGGCCTCGACATTGCGGCCCACTTTACCGTGATCCAAAACTACGCTGAAGACACGAATGAATGGACACTTCAGGCCGACTACCCTCAACTTCCTCGGGCGTGAGGTTCAAAGTTGGGGACCGGGCGTTCATACCCATGGAGGATGACGTGAAGCGCCTACCTGCGGACATGCTCCCTTTCATCGCCACACCTGTTGCCCAACCCTTGGTAAAAGGACGCAATGTGGCCTTGGCGGGAAGCGTGGTCGTCGCAACGGTCCTGTTTCTTTTGCTGCGTCAATTTGCTTTGTCCACAGCATTGGCTGCTGGATGCGCCATCCTAACACTCGGACTCAACCTGACCGTGGTCATCATGCGGTTCAATGCCCATGCGGCCACTCCACTTGCTGTCAACTTGAATCATCCATTCATGAACAGCGAACCCATGGG
>DUIU01000047.1:3771-4041 GCA_013330155.1 Candidatus Poseidonia sp.
GCACCGTGTTCGAACCGTTCCAGAAGACCTGTTGGGCGGCCATAATTTGGTTCAAGACACCGACGACTATCCCATCCTCGGCCATTTCGTGGCCAAGAGCGAAAAAGGACCCACATTGGCAAGACATTTGGCCCTCATCAACCAAGCGATTGCCTTGCGAGACGCCGTCAATGATGTACCCGACCCCATCGAAGGTGCACGGAGCCGAGAGAAGCAGGAAACTGGGCTTTTGGATCGATCATGGTTGGAAGAAGAAACCGAAGTGGAAGT
>DUIU01000196.1 GCA_013330155.1 Candidatus Poseidonia sp.
GGGGAAGGTGTATTGGAACCAGCCAACGGAAGAAACGTCGTAGCAGTTAGTGCGACAACAAAGTCCCTTGATACAATTCGTTGGGGCTCCACCGCTTACGGCCCGACGGAAATCAATACGGACGGTATTTTCCTCCTGGCGCCAGGAGCGAACATTCAATCCGCAGGCGGCGATGGGTTTTGGGACACCAATAACGCCAACCTTCGCTCGTCTTCTGGAACAAGTATGTCAACGCCGCACGCAGCTGGAGGGGCCGCCATCGTTCAACAGCTCTACGAACAAGGATGGTTGGTGCCGGCCTATGCCCCAATGGCCTATCAAAACATAACAGCTCTGCAACCGGGATGGGCCGAGGAAAGCGACGTACAACGAGTCCTGCTAGGAGATGGCTTCACACCCTCCGGCCCTTTGATTCGGGCTTCTTTGGCTATGGCCACATCACCGCTCGGGCAAGACCAACGCAACGGCGGTAACGGGGGCCATGACCTTCACAACCCGT
This sequence comes from Candidatus Poseidonia sp., assembly GCA_013330155.1. Lineage (GTDB taxonomy): Archaea > Thermoplasmatota > Poseidoniia > Poseidoniales > Poseidoniaceae > Poseidonia > Poseidonia sp8339u. The sequence continues at coordinate 500 of DUIU01000196.1, forward strand.
ACGATGGATGGGGTTTGTTGAATCTCAGCCAGTTCTTTGACCCGACAACCATCTCAACCGACTCGTCCCCTGCCCCAGATGTTTGGGTCCACGACAGTTATCGACTCACTTCCAGTTCAGTGAATGATTGGTTTGCTTCAAACGGAGGCATGGAAGGTAACCTTTCAGGAATGTTGGACCATCAGTGGAACGGAGAGGGGGCTGCTGGCCCATTCCTTCAGACAGGTGATGTGTTCAGCCAACGTTTCACACCCCTCGAAGGGCAGGATGTGAAGATTCGGATGGCTTTTCCCGCTCAACCGGAGCCAGCCATGATTGACGATATCCAATTGCGTGTCAAACTCGAAGATGGCACCGTCTTTCTCCCAGACCAAATTCAAAATGATGGTGGACCAACCGCCTACTTCGCAAACGTCGTGGACACCAACAACACCAGTGCCTTCCCCTCCAGCAATGAAACAACGGTTGGACTGAACATACCGTGGGAAGAGTTGAATGGTTCATCCTACATTGACGTGGAGGTTGTCGCCCGTTTCGTTCAGCCTGGTGGAAACCAAGGGGCTGTGGGTTTGGATGGGGATGCTGTTGGCTTCGCCCTGGTCGTCAAAGGCGTTGACCGGGATTCCGCTGATTACCTTGATGATGACGATGATGGCGTGGTTAACATTGAAGATAATTGTCCAGCAGAAGACGCAAGGCTCGATGACCATGATAACGATGGATGTCTAGACGATGATGACCAGGATGCAATCCCCAATCTTTTCGATGACTGCCCTTCTGAAGATGCTGAAGGTTTCGATCAAAACGAAGACGGTTGTCTTGATGATAGCGACGGTGATACGGTCTCAGACAACATCGATGCTTGTGAGACACCAGATCTCACTTGGCCGGTCAACGGCACAGGATGTTATCCTCTCGATCAAGTTCCAATGCTGACTGTTCTGCTCGCTCCAGAACCAAGCGCGGTCTTGGATGGGGAAATCATCGTGGCTTGGGCTGTTGACGATGGCGATAATGACGGGTATGAGGTCGCGGTGGAGTTCATCTCACAACAAGAATCCCGAATCACACTCTTGTCGTGCGTGTATGGCGCACAAGAGGCTGGAAGTGGGCAGTGCCAGTGGACATTACCAGATGAATTCCCTCCATTTTACAAGGCAGGGGAACGGTATGCATTGGAAATCACCATGCAAACAACCAACCGTTCACCAGCCGCTGAGGATTTTGTTTTCCGATTGAATGCATCCCATGACTTGTTGATTCCTTTGGAAAAGAAAACGGATACAATTGCGCCATCAACGGACCAAGGTGGTGACGGTCCTGGGATCTTCGTGTTCATCGGCCTGGGTTTGCTGGCTGGAATGCTGGTGACAAAATGGCTCAGCGGCCCCCGGGATGATGAGTGGGAAGAGCGGGAGCCCCCGCCGCCATTTGCCTTGCGAAAAGAAACCACACATCATTCTCGAGGATTGGTGGAAGAAAACGAGTGAGGTTGAGCCTTTTTGGAGCACTTGCTCGTCGAAAAGAACCAAAAATCGAAGGTGAACCTTGAAGTCCAGTGCCATCCTCGGTGGACCATCCCAAGTGGGAAGGTGAACAAAAATGAGCGACCGCCTATATGTTGGAATTGACCTAGGAACGTACCAATCGACCATTGCTTCAAGCGCTGGAAAATTGCAGACCATTGAGACCGTTGTCGGACGACCAAAAGACCCCGTCGCACGAAACTTCCTGGGACGAGACGTTCTCTTTGGAGAAGATGCACTCAAGAACAAATTGGCGTGTAACCTCTACCGCCCCATGGCCGCTGGAGTCACGCAAGACGATGAAGCGAACTTGGCTGCTGCCAAGGCGTTCGTTTCTCACCTTCTTGAAACCGTTGACCCAGAAGAATTCGACGAAGTGTTGGGCGTCATCTGCTCCCCTAGCCACGTTTCCTTCACCGACAAGTCGAACCTTGTGGCCACGCTCCGTGGACAAGTAAACGCCATCATGGTCGTCACTGAACCCTTTGCCACGGCTTACGGGATTGACGAAATCGCTGGTTCCATCGTCGTCGACATCGGCGCAGGCACCACCGACATTGCCCGTGTTTACGGCACATTCCCCACTGACGAGGACCAAGTCACCATCACGGAAGCCGGCGACTGGCTCGACCTCCAACTGATGGAACTCATCAAGAAGAAGTACACCGGTGCTCAAGTCACCAAGGACATGGTCCGTAAGTGGAAGGAAGCCTCCTCCTACGTCGGCGGCGAAGCACGAGAAGTGACCGTTGAGTTGTCCGTTGATGGAAAGCGCCAAGTCGTTGACATCGGCGACCTCATCTTGGAAGCTTGCGACCTCATCATTCCAAAGATTGGAAACGCCATCAAGCGCAACGTCGCAGGCGCCGACCCAGAGTACCAACAAATCCTCCGCAACAACATCATTCTGTCCGGTGGAGGTTCACTCATCGACGGCGTCGCTGAACGAGTTGCCAGCGAAATCTCCGACATCGGAGATGTTCGTGTTTGGTGCGTTGAAGACCCCATCAACTCAGTCGCTGCTGGTGCCCTCAAACTCGCCAGTGAGATGCCTGACGACATGTACACGTCCATCAATTGAGACGGCCATCGTCCGGGGGTAGCAAATACCCCCTTTCCAGCGTCTTGACCTTGGGAAGGTTCAAGTGTGGTAAATCTGCGATGCGTAGCCGTATGGCCGTAGAGAGTTCGTCACCCGGTGGAATCCGAAGGGTTGGTTCCTCATCCAACGATGAGCGAGCCGCACTTGAGGGGATGCTCAAGGGCTACCCCGTTGAACAACTTGTGGAAGAGGTGTTGATCGCCTGGGACGAGTTGGGTAAGCGCAACGACGAGTTGGTCGCTGTGAAGCAACGTCTACGAGTTGTAGAACTTGACCTTGCCGAACGGCAAGACAACATTGCTCCAGAAGTCGCTCGGCTCGCAGAAGCTGAGCAAACGCTGAAGGAAAACGAAGCCCAAATTATCCATCTCGAACGCTTGCTCGGGGACACAAGAGAAGAATTGACCTCCCAACAGTCCTCCCTTTCCCAACAGGAACGCTCCTCCATGGAGGGGGAATTGGCGCAACTTCGAACCTTGACGACTGAACAGGACGAAGTCATCGG
>DUIU01000141.1 GCA_013330155.1 Candidatus Poseidonia sp.
AGGTCATCCATCGGTTGGCCAAAGGAGGTGTCGTCATCGTTGAACATGGCGGCTGCCTCAGCGGCTGCTTGACTGCTGGCCTGGGACATTGAAACTTGGCCGGTGCTCGGCGGAGCAAAACCAGCGTTCGCATCCGCTTGATTTGATGAACCGTAGATGGCTTCCATTTCGGCTTTCGCTTGAGCTGCACGTCGTTCTTCCCCAGAAACGGCTTCGCCCATATCAACACCGGCATAATCCTCTGGCTTCGAAAGGAAGCCAAGTTTGCTTTGTTCCGCTACGCCCGCCATGTGAGCGCGGGCCTCCTCGCTGCTCAGCCCCTTTTCAATCAGGAGATTGAATCCTCGGTTTCGCTGGATGGTTTGGAACCCAACAAGCCCAGCGCCTCCAAGCACGAGCACGATGAGGAGGGCGATGAGAACAAACGATGGGGAACTGGTTGAGGCTGGTGCATCGGCGATGTCGATGGAAAAGGCATAATTGACGGAATTGTTTGAATTGTCAAAGACCGTGACAACGATTTCCTGTTTTCCGGGAGTGCCAAACGTGATGGTTGGGTTCAAACCCACCCGGTCGGGGTCATCGGTGAGCACGCCGTTCCCGTCAGTGTCCTTTCCAGGTTGTAGGTCCCAATGAACACGAAGTGTGGCGTTATCATCGTAGTCATCGAAGACCACGACCTCAAAGGAAACCGCCTCACCTTCGGTGCCTTTGGTTGGGAAATTGGGCAAAAGAGAGAGGTCAAACTCCGGGACTGTGGGGTCAACCGAGTTGATGACGGCAGAACGTGTACCAAGGTTACCGCTCGCATCCGTGACCGTGAGGGACACCTCATACGTTCGAATTTCATCAGGAGTGAACGTGACCGAGGAAACGTTTGTTGACGCCTGTCCATCAATGACCCAATCGCACGAATCGGTACGATGATCGTCGGTGCTGGCCGTACAGGAGAGTTGGATGGCGTTGTTAACGTCAATCCGCCATCCATCTGCAATTGATGTGGCGGTGGATTGAATCCGGGCCACGGGCGGTGTGACGTCCTGAACCGTGACGTCGTAGGTGGTGAAAGCCTGTTGACCGGAAGGAGCGGTCATCACGACCGTGACGGTTTTTTCTCCCGGAACGGACCATGATGGCGACACGACTACCCCCGTCGCATCGGGGTCGTTGGTCGGGTTGCCGTCGTTGTCGCTGTCCAAGGAAGCGTCATAATCCCACGAAAAGGTTCCTTGCTGGCCCAAGCGGTTGGGCGTTGAGGAAGCGTTCAAGGAAATCGATTCACCCAAGGAAACCGTCGCCATCTGTTCATCCGTGATGACGGGCGTCAAGGGCGGGGCTAATTCCAACCTGACACTGATTCGCAGCAACTCCGTCCCGTTGCCGCCGCCAAGTGGAGTGTCGGTGTTGTCAACCACCAGCAGCAATTCTTCCCCTTCGAGAGCTGTTGGGACCTGCCATGTCAACGACTGCGGCGTCTCCACGGATTGAAGCGCGCCCCCTTCAATGAATTGCACGCCGATGCCTCCAGCGAGATAACGGTCGTGCATTGTTCGGGTTTGAAGGTAGACATCGCCGACAAAGGTCAAGTCCCAGGCCGAGAGAACGACCGTCGTCCCAGCATCCAAGCGAAGGTCATCGCCCGACTGCAACACATCAAACCCACCTGCGTCCACGGACAAGAGGTCGTGATAAGGTGTCCAATAGGCCTGGTCCAACCGTTCAACGGTGGCCGAAACCGTGCTTTGCAAGCCGCCTTGGTCGCCCAGACCAGCGTCGCCGTCATGGGCAGAGTTATCCAGCACCATGTACCAGCGTTTGGCCGAGATGGAGGGAGGAACCTTCCAATGGAATTCAAGGGCTCCCAAAGCCGATTCTGTGCTGGCAGGTTGAGCCATGACCGACCGATAGGATTGACCCAATTCGTAAGGCTGTATGCTGTTTTCATCAAAGAAGAGGACGTCAAGGGCGTCATCGACCACAATGATGCTGAGGTCGTAGACATCGCCGGGTTGAAGCGCACCGAGGTCGACAATCACGCACGCACCGGGGTCAATGTCGAGGGTGGAGGGAAGCGTTTCCGGCGTTTGCGTGAGGCAACTCGGGGCGGCTCGCCCATCATCGGCTTGAACGGTCAAGGGTGCTGCGAGGAGAAGGAAGACCAAAACCCAGGCCGGAAACCAACGCATAGCCGTTCCATCTCCGCGGTTCATTTCAACGATTGGGTGCAATGCTCGCCGTCGTCCAACCCTCTTTGGTCCAAATCAAATGGTCCACACCGCTGTCGTCGTCAACCACCAGCCGGTCATTGTCGTTCAGCGCCACCACCGGCAATCCATCGGCCTCCGCTGCCGCTTCTTGTTGAGGCCCGGTGGAGGATTTGATGCGGTTGCTGTAATGGGTGAGTGCCAAAACCGATGCTCCGACGGCACGGGCCGAGGCAGCGGCCCCAGTAGCGGTTGAATGTTGATGCTCCTCGGCCTTGGTTTGTTGCTCATCGAGGAAGGTCGCTTCATGAATCAGCACGGTCGGTGAAACATCAGCCACCCAAGCAGGGGGTTGCGATTCGGTGTCGCCGGAGATGAGCACGCTGATAGCTCCACGCTCTCCACCCCGGAACCAAGCCGCCTCAAGGGTGCTTCCATCGGCTGCCTGTACATCCTCTCCTCGGGCGAGCATGGCTCGATCTTTGGAGGTGAGCTGGAGGTCATCGGCCCGTGCTCGGTCAAACTTCCCAGCCATAGCGTGTTGCCGAACCATCCAGCCGCACGACGGAACCGTGTGGCTGGTGGGCAAAGGAGAGAGGACGCTGTTGTTCCAACCCGCAGGCTGGGGCATTCCATCAAGCAAACTGGCCTTCCCGGTTTGGGGGTCAAGCTCAATCCACCGGTCGGCAAGAACATCACCAAGCACCCAATGGATGGGGAATCGAATCGTTCCTCCTCCAAGTGAAAACCATGCCAACCACTGGCGAGCGAGATCGGCCGGTGCGACGCTGTCGGGCAACGATGCTCCTTGGAGCAAGGCTTCAATCGCATCGGACGAGGTCGGGCCGAGAACGAGAAGGGGGCTTTGTCGGTTTTCCAAATCCATGGACTGCAACCATGGAAGCGCGCCCCACGTGTGGTCGAGGTGCCCGTGGGTAAAGGCGAGCACATCCACAGCACTGGGTTTGAGCGTTGAGCCCACGGAATGCTTCTTCAGGCGTCGGCGCTGCTGGCTGTAGCGGGTTTGAAATCCCTCACCTGCATCAATGACGGCGATGCCGTCAGGGCCTTTCACCAAACTGCCACTGACGGCTCGGTCGGGCGTGGGTCGGGCCGAAGCCGTACCAAGGACGTGAACATCAAGCGCCATGCGAGTTCACCTCATGATTGAATGGGAATCGGAGTGGGAGGAAACCACCGAAGAAGGACGATGTCGTCAATGGCCCGAATCCAGCGCCAAGGAACGGCGAGAGGCAGCGAACCTTCGACCAGGACTTCGGGCGTCCCTCGTACGAACAGATGGGTGCAATGAAGCGATTCGGCGTCGATGACGGCATCGTGAACAACGCCCAATTTCCGTCCATCGGGCAAATAGACGTCCAAGCCCGTCCAGTGGGACATGACCTCAACGCCTTGGACCATACCAGCCGGTTCCGCTGAGGCTCAATAAAGCCACGGCTCATGATAGGAAAAATCAAGCCAATGTTGAGCACGAGGCTCGGTTTCACTTGCCACGGTTGAGGTTGGCACGGAGCGAAGGTCGCAACTTCTCAGCGCCCTTGCCCTTCTTGTGCAGACCACGACCACGCTTACCAGCGGAGGTCTTTCCACGGTAGGCACGTCCACGGTGGGCGTTCTTTCCGTTTGCACGGGAGAACACACCGAGCTGCTTGTCGTTGATGATAGCAGGGTGGTGGGTGTCAATCATGATGACTTCGAAGTACTTGTGCTTCCCGTCTTGGCCAACCCAGTAGGAGTTGAGAACCTCGAGGTTGGGGAAGTGGCGGTTAACACGCTCTTCAGCGATGCGCTGCGTGTTCTTGGCCATGGTGATCTTGGAGATACCGGCCTTGGATGGCTTGCGCTTCATGTGAATCTTGCCCTTGCGAAGTCCACCACGGCGAACACGGGTTCGGATGAGGATGATGCCTTGCTTGGCCTTGTAGCCCATGCGGCGAGCGGCGTCCAAACGGGTTGGTCGCTCAATGCGGCAGTTGACAGGTTCACGGCGCCATTGAGCCATGCGCTGCTGTCGGTACATGTGTGGCAGTGCGTCTTTTGGACGTCGCCAGGTGTTGCGAACGTGTTGGTACAATCCTTGTGCCATGGTCATCACCTCTGCTTCTCAGCATCTCGCCGACCAATCTCCCCTTTATGAGCCTGCCCACGCGTTTTGAGAGGCTCACGGCGTCCATATCGGCAGACCTTCTGCCTGGATACCACGCCACCCACCCCACAGAGAGAGAACGTTGGACCAACCCATGTCTTGAAGCGATTTGGCAGCGATGGCGCTTCGAAAACCGCCGCCACAATACAGCACAATGCGCACATCGTCGGCGAAGTCATGCTTCTCGATGTCCCGTTCAATCACGCCTTTGCCGATGTGAACCGCGCCCTCCATGTGCCCGGCTTCAAATTCATGGCGCTCCCGCACGTCCAAGACCACCAAGGGTTGGCCGTCCTCGGTCATCGCCCGCAGGTCCGGTGCTTCGCATTCAGCGATTTCGCTGCGCGCCGCCTCGACGATGGCGAGGAACCTCGGGGTGTGCTTCTTGGCCATGCATTGGCCACGGGGGTTAGCCTCTTGAGCACACCGCCCCAGCCGGAAGCATGGCAGGTCAAATCACGGGCCTTGACGCCGTCATGGAGGCGCTTGAACAGGGCGTCGCCATCGACCGCGTGCTGGTGGACCGAGACCATGACACCACAGCGCTTCGCGCCCTGTGCGAGGCGGCTGAGGTGCCGCTTGAGGAAGGTTCCACCAACGACCTGTGGCGGATGTCAGCCGATGGAGCGCAAGTCGCCTTGGCGTTGACGGGACGGCCACAAAGCGAATCGCTCGAGGAAGTGATGACCGCAGGGGGATGCGTCTGGTTGTTTGACGGTGTGGAATACTCAACGAACCTCGGTTTTGCCATTCGAACCGCTGAGGTATCTGGGGCCGACGCCGTTCTTCTCAACGTCTCCAAAACCCATGAAGAACGACGCACAATTCGCCGGGCCAGCATGCGTGCCGACCGTTTCATTCCCGTCGTCTACACCTCAACCGATGACATCCTCAAGGCAGCCAAGGCCCAGGGTTTCCGAATCGTTGTCGCCGAGGACGTCGGCGAACAAGGACCGTGGGATGAAGACTTGA
>DUIU01000173.1:0-168 GCA_013330155.1 Candidatus Poseidonia sp.
TCCTGCCATCATTGAACTCCTCAAGGGAGAAACAGAAGCAACCGTCTACAACCTTGCAGGCCGAAGAGCATGGACCATGAAGGCGACCTGGGAGGAATTTAATGCCCTCTTCCAACGTACAAATGCCGGGAAAACAGGGCGATTCGAATTTGAGCATTTGGAAGCCCT
>DUIU01000173.1:303-723 GCA_013330155.1 Candidatus Poseidonia sp.
TCCTGCCATCATTGAACTCCTCAAAGGAGAAACAGAAGCAACTGTCTACAACCTTGCAGGTCGAAGAACATGGACCATGGAAGCGACATGGGAAGAGTTTGACGCTCTCTTCCAACGTACCAATGCTGGCAAAACAGGGCGGTTTGAATTTGAGCATTTGGAAGCCAAAGGCATCCCCTCAGTCGCCGTGGTTGAAGTGGGCGCAGTCGAGCAAGCGCCCCAGCGGCCGTCGCTCACAACCACGCATGGTTTTCTTGAAGCCAAAACCGGCGAAGGGTGGAGGCCCACAACACCGTTGCGACGAAGCCTCATGGTCGTGATCGCAAATTTGGACGAGGCTTATTCTTCGTGAGGTTCGCTGAACAAATCAGCCCCAAGCAAAGGAAGCAAGAGGCTTGCATCACCTTCCACGCAGACATG
>DUIU01000173.1:1121-4577 GCA_013330155.1 Candidatus Poseidonia sp.
GTGGTTATGTACACAGCGCTGTCAAGACCGCCCCGATATTGATTCCACCAAATCACGTGATGCTTGGAAATACCACCGCCGACCATCAGTGCATTGGACACATCGACGTCCCAAGTCAAGTCACTCATGATTTGCTCATCGGCAAGGGTATCAAGATGGAAATCCCGGTGTTTTTGGCGGAACATGAACAACTGCGCACCAATGGAACCATCGGTGATCCCTGGAATACACACGGGGATTTGGTGCTTGGCCGCCCAATAAATCAGCGAATCAGGTGTGCCAATGCGCTTTCCAAGTTCCCAGACGAGATGGATTGAACCAAATCCAATCCATGCATCCGCACCGGTCTTTCCGGTTTCTGCCAGGCGGTCGTTGTAAATGTCCTCGAGCACCGGGAGGACCACAGCCTCGATGATTTCACCGTAGGAGGCGTTTGGAACGATCACATTGCCGAGTCGCATCAATTGATGTTGGCCAAGCTCGACATCATCCAGTTCAAAGGAGCCATGGTAGTAGTGCTTGTAGGCGCGGGCAATGTCATGGTCCAGCGTACCACAGGTCGTCGACACCACATTGAACATCTTCCGCTTGATGGCTTCAACGAAGAAACCACGGGTCCCCGTTGCACACAAACATGCAGGGAAGGAGAGCCAATTGGTCACCTGACTCGCATCACCATCGACGGCATCAACCTCTGCTCGCATGTCGGACAGAATGCTGCGAGCCTCAGCGAATTTTGTGGCGGTAAAGCCCCCTGCTTGAGCCATTTGTTCAATCAAAGACCGAGGGGAAGTCGCTTTCGTGAAATCGTAGTCCACAACGGGGACATCAAAGGCTTCAGGGTCAACGGCCATGAGAAGACCTACCGGCTTTGCTTCATGAAGGTCGCCCTTCTTTCACTTCCGTTAGTCAGTCCAATGTTCGAGTTCATGGATGCGGTCCCGTAATCGAGCCGCTTCTTCGAAATCAAGGTCTTTGGCAGCCTCGTTCATCGCCTTTCGGAGCTCTTCCATGAGGGCAACTCGCTCATCGGGTGAGAGGGTTGCCGCCACGTCATCGGGTTCATCATATGTCAATTGAGAATTTGATTTTCCAATTGATTTATCTTCATTCTCGGTTGAACTCCACGCCCCAGCACCAAGACGCAGGCGTTGAGCCCAATCGCCGTCCTTGCGTCCTCCCTTTTTGGCGATGAGTCGGCGCTTTCCGTCGCTGGATGTGGTGGTTCCACTGATGGTGGCATCCTCTGCCTCACCCATGGCGGGCAATGCTTTGATGATGGTCTTGGGCGTGATACCCAAGGCTTTGTTGTTAGCGTCTTGGCGTTGTCGACGCTCCAAAGTTTGTCGAATGGCCGCCTCCATCGCCGGCGAGAAGCCATCAGCGTAGAGTAGCACCTTGCCGTGCTGATTGCGCGCAGCCCTTCCGATGGTCTGCAGGAGGCTGCGTTCATTTCTGAGGAACCCTTGCCGATCAGCATCAAAGATAGCCACCAAACTCACCTCAGGAATATCAAGCCCTTCACGCAAGAGATTGATGCCGACAATGACGTCGATGTGACCCCACCGGAGGGCATTGATGATTTCAGTACGCTCAATGGTATCAATTTCTGAGTGTAAATGATGCGCTTTGACGCCCATTCGGTTGAGGTAGGCCGCAACCTCCTCAGCGAACTTGATGGTCATCACCGTCACAAGGCACCGCTCTTTCCGTTCGATACGGTCGTTAATCTCCGTCAAAAGGTCGTTGATTTGACCCGCTGTTGGACGAACCTCAATCTCTGGGTCGAGCAGTCCTGTTGGCCGGAGTTCCATTTTCGCAATGCCCTGTATGTTCTGCAACATATCGTACATCGATTCCGCTTCAGGGTGTTTCTTCGCCAAATCCGGCTCCCCTGCCCCTCCCCCCGAAGGTGAGTGCAACAAACCGTTGGGGACCGTTTGACCGGTGATTTCGCACAAATGCCGAAGTTCACGTTCACCCGGCGTGGCAGAGACATACACCATCTGAGGCACGAGACTTTGGAATTCCGGGAGCTTCAGTGGACGGTTGTCTGCAGCGGTTGGAAGTCGGAAACCGTGGGTGATGAGGCTCTCTTTTCGAGAACGGTCGCCGTGGTACATGCCACCGACCTGAGGAAGGCTCACGTGGGACTCGTCCATGATGACAAGGAATTTTTGCGGGTCGCCATGGAATTGATTGGCGCATGCTGCAAAGAAATCAAGGAGGCAATACGGCCGTTGTCCCGGCTCTCGGCCATCGAAGTGAAGCGAGTAGTTTTCCACCGACTGGCAGTGTCCAATTTCACGAAGCATTTCCAAGTCATACTCCGTTTTCTGTTCCAAACGATAGCGCTCCAATTCTTTGCCTTGCTTGGCGAACCATTTTGTTCGTTGGTTCAGTTCATTCTCAATCGATTCAAGCGCCGCTTCGAAACGTTCAGGACTGGTCATGAAGAATTCCTTTGGGTGAATCCAGGCCTCCTCCAGTTCGTCAAGCGTCTCCCAAGTCACAGGGTCGCAGATTTGGACGCTTTTGATGCCGTCAAGGTCGAACACGATACGAAGCGGGTCATCCCGGCTCGGCATCCAAATATCCACAACCTCGCCCCGCACCCTGCATTCACCTCGCTTGAGGTCGGTCGTGGTGCGACGGTATTGGAGTTCAATCAACTCCCGAAGAAGGTCGCTCGTCTCAATGGCCTGGCCAACATGGCACCGAAGATGGTACTCGAGGAACGTTTCCGGAGGATTCAGCCCGTAGATGCACGAGACCGATGAAACGACCACACAATCGGGACGAGATACAAGGGACGCCACGGCGGCGAACCGTTCCTGTTCAATGCGTTCGTTGATACTGAGTTCCTTGTCGATGTACAAATCCCGTTTGGCGAGGTAGGCTTCTGGCTGATAATAGTCGTAATGCGAGACAAAATACTCGACAGCATTCTCAGGGAAATAGCCAACCATTTCCTGATGTAACTGCCGAGCAAGGGTCTTGTTGTGGCTCATGATCAGGGTTGGAATATTCAGGTGCTGGATGATGTTGGCCATGGCGAAGGTCTTCCCACTGCCCGTCACACCAAGCAACACACATCGTTCTTGTCCATTTTCCAATTGGGAAATCAAATCTCCAATTGCTTTTGGTTGGTCGCCTCCCGGCTCAAACTCGGCGTGCAACCGGAAACGTTTGACGCTTGGATTCAAGGCTTCCAAAGCCGCACCTTCAAGGGCTTTGGAGAGGTCAAAGGGATTGCGTTCAGTGAGGTCAACCTCGTTCAGAGGCTGGTCCGCCATGGCCTCAAATGAACCTTCATCGTCCCATTCGTTGACCATGCCTTCACCAACGGAGTTGTTCGCTTCAGGGGAGATAAAGTCCACCATTCACATGAAGAATGGCCCCGGTTATGTAGGCAGAGTCCGGCCCAACCAGAAACGAGACGGTTGCCGCCATGTC
>DUIU01000173.1:4959-5143 GCA_013330155.1 Candidatus Poseidonia sp.
AACATAACCCGGGGCGAGGATGTTTACTCGCTTGCCTTCGGGGCCAACCGATTGAGCGAGGGATCGGGCCCAAGTGGAAAGCGCCGCTTTTGAGGCAGCGTAGTCCGCGCCATGAGGTGAGCCGCGCGTGCCCAATTGTGAGCCCACAACCACCATTCGAGCATGGTCGGTAAGGTGGGCTTGA
>DUIU01000218.1:0-173 GCA_013330155.1 Candidatus Poseidonia sp.
GGGATTTGCAAGAACGACCATTCAAACCCACGTCGATGGTTTCGGTTGAAATGTTGACCAAGAAAAAGGAACGGGACCGCTGCAAGCACGGCCGCAATCAAAGGCCTCAACGCGCCCCAAGTGCCTACGCCAAAGGTGATTTCTCGCCAAATTTCCTTGACGATTCGCACCGG
>DUIU01000218.1:558-1309 GCA_013330155.1 Candidatus Poseidonia sp.
GCTTTCTTGTTTGTCAAGATGACGCCGAATTCGAGAGGGGATGAATGAAAAACTGCTTTTCTTATGGACGGGCATGAACCCCAAGCATCGTGTGCTCGTGACCGGGTTTGAGCCATTTGGGGGCAACAACACCAACGTTAGCCAGACCGTGGCGCTTCGCCTCAGTGGCGTCCGCACCGTGCTTTGCCCCTGGTCCGATACGTCCGTCGAGGTTGAGGTTGATGTCGCCATACTCCCCGTTGACGAGTTGGGTGCAGACGCTACGGCTCAACGGATTCGAAACGGGGAACGTTGGGATGCGATTCTTCACCTCGGTTTGTGTGAATCATGCCTTAAACCCCGAGTGGAGCGGCTTGCACACGACTGGTTGAGCATGCGGATTCCTGACAACCGAGGTCGACAAGTCAGTGGTCGTCCCATTGACGGTGAGGGGCATCGGGGAACCTGGTTGGATGTTTCAATATGGGACTCCGAGCGCTTTCCGGTCAATTTTGATGTTTCTTATGATGCTGGGGCCTACCTGTGCAACGAAACCTATCATGCTACCTTGAAAGCTCAATGCATGCATGAACGTGAAGCCGTTATGCCGAGTCCCACCCTGTTTCTCCACCTCCCGTCTGAAAAAAGAATGGCTGTCCAAACCGCCATTGACTTCGTCGATGTATGCCTTGGCTACATGCTTCGCCCTTATCCTCGACCCCCAAAACATGTCGTTGCTGCTTGCCTTTCACAAGCCGACCGTGTCCTGGTC
>DUIU01000218.1:1711-6887 GCA_013330155.1 Candidatus Poseidonia sp.
CAAGCCTTGATTCGAGAGATGAAGGAGGAACTTTCACTTGACGTCGTACCAAGGTTTCCTTTGGGCTCTTGGTACCGTGAACGCGAGGATTCAGCTTTTCTCATTCACTTGGTCTCCACGCACTTGGTAGGTGAATTTAGCGACATGCGCTTATCCGTTCATCAGGCCACGCAATGGTTCTCTAACTCAAACAGCACACCATTCGAATGGGCGGGAAGAGACGGAGAAATGGCGGCTTTTCTTCTCGAAGCGTTCAGACCCATGTCGTAGCTTCTCCGTCGTCATCCATGGATCGTTCATCGTTGATGTGCCGGGGAACCTGTCCGCGGCCGGAATGCCATGTAGCCGCTTGGAGCCAGTCGTCAAGTTCCTTTCCTGAAATCGTGATTTTGAACACCCCTCCAACCGGTTCATCGCCGGGTATAGGGAATGCGATTTTTCCTGCCACGGCGGCTTGGCGCGCAATCGAAAAGGTCGTGGTGTTCTCGTTCATTTCAGCCGACATGGCGTCCAAAGCGGTATCAAGAATCCGCTGTTCGTGAAGTTGTTGCAGGAACACACCCAATGATACATCGTCGAACGACCACTCGCTCTTGGACGGTTGCCCTTTTCGTGGTTCATCCTCCATGGTTTCCTTCGAAGCATCAGGAAACAACGTTTGCAAGGCCTCCATGACCTTCCGAGGCGAATCAACTCCCGCAAGCGTGGTTGTGATACGCGTGGAAAAACCCTCGCCAGTTCCCGTCAAGCGGAGCCGAGACGCATCCATGTGGTTGCGAGGTGCTGCACCTCAAAGAACATACCTCCGGTGGGGCCAAGATGGCGAAGAGGTGAAAGGCGCATGGTCCATCCAAAGGCCATGGATGAAGGGAATGGCCCATCTTTGGCAACCGTCATCCCGGTTTACAATGAGGCTGAGCACATCGAAGCGTGTTTGACAAGTCTGCTTCAACAAAGTCTCGCCCCTTCGGAGCACATGATCTTGGTGGTTGATGGCCATTCGACGGACAAGACGGTTGAATTGGTCGAGAACATCATTCAGCAGCATCAGGGGAGTGAATGGCCCCGCGTTCAGTTGCTGAGCAATCCTGACAGAAGCGTCTCCCATGCTCGCAACCTCGCACTGAAACATCTCCCCGCAAGCGTGGAATACCTCGTCGAAATGATCGGCCATGCCACCGTTGATTCAAAACATCTTGAACAACGCATGGAGGCTTGGGCCTCGTGTTCTGAATTGGCGGGGGAACGTCTGGCCGCCGTGGGTGTTCGTGTTGTCGCTCACGCGGGACCTGTCACACGTGCAGGTGACTGGATTGAAGGCGCGTTGACTTCACCGCTTGGAAAGAGTGGTGGCCAGTTCAGTCAATTTTCAACCATGGGTCCGACGAAAGTCCCCGCCTTTGTCATGCACCGGCGAGATGCACTTGACGCTGTTCAAGGCTGGGATGAATCGTTCATGACCAGCCAAGACAGTGACCTCTCAATGCGGTTGCTCAAAGCCGGGTATGTGCTTTATCGTCATCCGACGTTGGAGGTCCGCATGCACAAGCGAAACACGTTGAAACAGTGGTGGAAAATGGGGCACAGATACGGATTTTGGAGGACAAAAGTCTTGTTGAAGCATCCCACACGAGCCAAATGGCAGGAATTTCTACCGTGGTTTGGCCTTGTTTCGACTCTGTTGCTTTTCGCAGGAGGCTCACTTTGGTACTGGGCCCTTCCTGCTGCTTACGGCCTCGCCTTGGTCCTCTCTGGGTTTGGACATGTTTTCCGTAAACATGGGCTTTCTTCTGTTTTGGGTGTCCCATTGTGCCTGTTTATGCTTCACATGAGTTTCAGCCTGGGATTGGTCGATGGATTGGTTCGCAAAGGCCGCCCTTCAACGGACCGAGCCTAAACACAAGAAGCCAATAGGTACATCAGTTGACCCACGAACAGAAGGTTGAGTAGCATGGCGCAAACGAGGGGACTCACCAACAGGAGTTTGAGTGCGCTGCCTCTTCTCGTGATGGGTGCGTCTCATCTTTCCCTACCTCCTCTCCAAACCATGTTTGAATTGGAACCACGGTTGATGTACGGTTGGTACGCCTTCGCCCTCCTTTTGTGCGTCGTGGTTTATCGCCGCTCTGGCGTGGTCAAAGACCATGAGTACAACCGTGCCAAAGCGATGCGAAAAATTCGTTATGTCTACGAAGCAGAGGAACGAGGTGTTTGGGAGACCGACGCTAAACTTGATGCAACGATGGACAAAACAACCCAACAGGGTCTGTCCCGCTCGGTCGCTGAAATCTCAGGAGAGGCTCCAGAAATGGAGCTCGGTGAGGAGGATAAAGTCGAGGTCCAAATGTTAAACGAGGCCAATCACATCGTTAGAGCCAATGCCCGTGTGACCGGCAGTGCAACGTTGGATGATGAAGTCGTCACGGGCACCATGGGGGCCCAGCAAAAGATTAGCCCGATGGACCGTTTCCTTGATGCCGTGTTTGGCTTGTTTGGTGTCGATAGCCGTGCTGAGCGAGAAGCGCAACGTCAAGCAAGGCTCAAGCAAGCTGCCAATGTTGCTCCTGTCACCGCCCAACGACCTGTCGCTCCCCTTCGAATGAACAAAGACCGTGACGAGTCTGAAATCAACATGACTTCAATGAGCGATTCGGGCGGTGTTGAAACGGTTATGAGCACTTCGGGGCAGGTTAGAGACCAAGACAGCGTTCCATCTGGGGCAAAAGTGGTGCCAGAAGTGAGTGAGTCCCTTGAGAGCATGGCCATGATGGGAATGGCGCCTTCGGCAAGCCCCTCCATCGCTACCACTGGCCCGGTTTGTCGTGGATGCGGAGCACCGGTGAATCCAAGTGAGCGTTTTTGTCCACATTGCGGCCTTGACCTTTGATGCTGAGGCGTGAGGTTCAAAGCAGATTCCGCATCGTCCAAACCGAGGACGATGCGATGAGCGACAAACGAGACTACTACGAAGTCTTGGGAGTTGAGAAATCTGCATCACCAAGCGAACTCAAAAACAGCTTTCGGCGCCTCGCTCGAAAATACCACCCGGACCGAAGCACTGAACCTGATGCAGAAGACCGCTTCAAGGAAATTCAAGAGGCTTATGCGGTTCTTTCGGATGAACAAAAACGAGCCCAATATGACCGATTCGGCCACGATGGTCCTCAAGGTTCTCCGTTTGGTGGATTTGGAGGCGGCGGCTTCAACATCAATCTCGAAGACATTCTCGGAGGGGATTTCTTCTCCTCTTTCTTCGGTGGTGGCTCCCGTCGTCGTACCTCCCGTCGAGGTTCTGACATTCTTCTCCGCCATTCCATCACACTGGAAGACGTTTACCTTGGCAGTGAACAGGAAGTAGTGGTCGACCTCCCCGTGGCGTGCACAACATGCGAAGGTACGGGTGCGAAAGACAGCATTCTCATGACATGTTCGACCTGTTCTGGCCAAGGGCAAGTTCGTGTCCGTCAGCAAGTTGGACCGTTCATACAGGAAGCCGTTCAGCCATGCCAAGACTGTGGAGGCAAAGGAAAAATTGCTGAACAACCATGTGAAACATGCGATGGACAGGGTCGCGAACTCAAATCCAGCACCCTACGGTTTACCGTTCCAGAAGGAGCGGAGAATGGAACGCGCATGCGCATGCGCGGGAAAGGTGAGCCAGCACCTCAAGGGGTTGGCGAACCAGGTGATCTCTTCATCGAACTTGAAGTTGAACCGCATGACTGGTTCGAGCGGTCGGGTTCCGATCTCATCATGTCCCTGCCGGTGGGCTTTGCCGACCTTCTCCTGGGCACATCCATTGAATTGAAGCATTTGGACGGGAAACCCCTGGTCATCAAGGTCCCGCCCCATTCAAATTCGGGTGAGACCATTGAATTGCGCAAGCGGGGCTTGCCGCGTCAACGAGGTGGAGGACGAGGTGATGTTGTTGTGCTGCTCAAACTTCACATGCCGAAGAAGGTCCCCAAGTCGGTCAAGAAAAGCCTTGATTCCCTACGCGGCGACCTTGCACCGGATGACACAATTTCAAGCATTCTTGATGATGCAGACGAGCGTCGTCGTTCTTGAGTACTCAAGTGCGTTCCAGTGTTTCAGGAACCCGTGCTGCAAAGGGTTCGCCGTCCATTCGCCCGTTGAGTTCAACATCGACTTGCTTGGCCGGTCCGTTCAGTTCCACGACGAGGTAGGTTCGGTGGCCTTTGCCCATGGTGTCCAAAAAGACCTCTTCACCTTGGAACAGGAACCGTGGTTCTACATGGACGACGTCAAACCCTTGTCCTTCGGGTGCATCAAATCGTAGAGCGGCCAGGTCCCATGTACCGTTGAGCACATGGACTCCAATAACAACTGGCCAAGCCCCTTCGTGGTTGGCAAGACGCTCATCCACGCTCCAAACTGCCAGGGCGATGTCATCGGTTCGATGTTCCAAGCGTTTTGGACCCCAAGCCTCCAGCCCATCATTCCATTCGAGTTGTGCAACCGCATGAAGCGCTTTTGCCATGTCAACTCGGGCCTCTTTGACGTTGCTTTCTCCGCTGTCCAGCCTGGAGATGTACCATGCTAATCGTTGTTTTTTCTCAGCCACGGAAGTGGCGAAATCCTTGGAACGCTTGATGTGAATGCCAAGATAAACCACTGGGAGAAGGAACAAAATCCCCATGAACCAGCGGGCAACATTCCCCCAATACACTGCATCATCGCTTGGTGGGAACCAGGGTTCTTCTCCCTCGTCGATGAGGGAATAGGATGGTAGGAGCATGTAGGTTCGCTCCTCGATGTGTTCACCCCAAAGATGACCGGTGACCTCTGAGGCGTTTTGGAAACGAAGTTGGAAGTAATGTGTTCCTCGGCCAACCTGAAGGCCAATTTTCAGTTGGTCCCCAACCGGACGCGTGATGTCCGTGGCCAACACCTCACCGGTGTTTTGGTCGATGTCCCACATCTGAACCTCCAATCCGGCAATATCTCCCTCGACCATCACTTGAACAAAATGGATGGATTCATCCCAACCGTCCACCACCAAACGGTACGTGTCAGTGGTGTCGTGAACGGCCAGCGTAAATTCACCCCCGGTCGTTTCAGTCAAATTGAGAATCGGCCACGTTGAGTTGTCAATGGCCTCATCGGTGGGACGATACGATGGGGCCTCCAACGTCTCATTGTCAGCAAATGAGCG